>CAIYYE010000612.1 GCA_903930395.1 uncultured beta proteobacterium | reverse complement strand
GATGGAGCCGAAGATGCCGCCGGATTCCTGCGGGGCGGCTTCAGGCTGGCGGGCTTGCGGGGCGGGTTCGCGGCGGGGGGCTGGCTGGTTGGCGCTGTTGCCCCAGTCGCTATCGTTGAGGTTGCCGCCAGCGGGCGGGGCTGGGATGGCCCCCGGAGCGGCCGGTGCGCTGGCTGGTTTGCCGCGCAGGATTTCGTAGGCCGATTGGCGGTCCACGGTCTGGCCGTAGGTGGCGAGCATGGGCGATGCCTTGATCATGGCCTGGCGTTCGTCGGCTGTCAGCGGGCCGAGGCGGGACGCGGGCGGGAAAATGAAGCCGCGTTCGACCATGCTTGGCCGGCCTTTTTCATCGAGGAAGGAAACCAGCGCCTCGCCGACGCCAAGTTCGGTGATCGCCGTGGCGGCATCGAATTTCGGGTTGGGGCGCATCGTTTCGGCGGCCGACTGGACGGCTTTCTGGTCTCGCGGGGTGAAGGCGCGCAGGGCGTGCTGGACGCGGTTGCCGAGCTGGCCGAGGATTTTTTCCGGGACGTCGAGCGGGTTCTGCGTGACGAAATAGACGCCGACACCTTTCGAGCGGATCAGGCGGACGACCTGCTCGACCTTGTCGGTGAGGGCTTGCGGCGCGTCGGTGAAGAGGAGGTGGGCCTCGTCGAAGAAGAAGACGAGCTTGGGCTTGTCGAGGTCGCCGGCTTCCGGCAGTTGCTCGAACAGTTCGGAGAGCAGCCAGAGCAGGAAGGTGGAGTAGAGGGCAGGGGCCTGGACGAGTTTTTCGGCAGCCAGCACGTTGATGACGCCGCGACCGTTTTCATCAACTTTCATGAGGTCGTTGATATCCAGCATCGGCTCGCCGAAGAAGACATCGCCGCCCTGCTCTTCAAGCGTCAGCAGGCCGCGCTGGATGGCGCCGATGGAGGCCGAGGCGACGTTGCCGTATTCGGTGGTGAAATTCTTGGCGTTGTCGCCGACGTGCTGGACCATGGCGCGCAGGTCCTTGAGGTCGAGCAGGAGCAGGCCCTGGTCGTCGGCAATCTTGAAAACCAGTTGCAGGACGCCGCCCTGCGTGTCGTTGAGATTGAGCAGGCGGGAGAGCAGTAGCGGGCCCATGTCCGAGATGGTTGCACGGACCGGCACGCCGCCCTGGCCGAAGACATCCCAGAAAGCGACCGGGTTGGCGTAGGGGGCGAAGCCGTCGAGGCCCAGCTCGGCGATGCGCTTGAGCAGCTTTTCCGAGGGCGTGCCGGCCGCACCCATCCCTGAAAGGTCACCTTTGACATCGGCCATGAAGACCGGCACGCCAGCGTAGGAGAGGCGTTCGGCCATCGACTGCAGGGTCACGGTCTTGCCGGTGCCGGTGGCGCCGGTGACCAGGCCGTGACGGTTGGCCATCTGCGGCAACAGGGCGGGATAGCCGTCTTCGGACTTGGCAAGGTAGAGGGGTTCGGACATGGCGACAGGCTCCAGCGGGAAAAGTATCCCGGCATTCTAGCAATCCGCTGCGGCCAGTTTGTAAATTCACGTCAGGATTAGCTACTACGCCGGCCTGACGAGAAACGATCTGGCGGGTAAAATCGCGCCTTCTTCGTTATTTGCATTCAGGGAAAACAGCATGGCTGGTCATTCCAAGTGGGCCAATATCCAGCACCGTAAAGGTCGCCAGGACGAGAAGCGCGGTGCCGCCTTCTCGAAGATTGCCAAGGAAATTACAGTTGCGTCCAAGATGGGCGGCGGCGACATCAACTTCAACCCGCGCCTGCGTGTCGCGGTCGACAAGGCCAAGGGCGTCAACATGCCCAAGGACAAGATCGACACGGCGATCAAGAAAGGGACGGGCGAACTCGAAGGCGTCGAGTACATCGAGATCCGCTACGAAGGCTACGGCATCGGTGGCGCGGCGATCATGGTCGATTGCCTGACCGACAACAAGGTGCGCACGGTGGCCGAAGTTCGCCATGCCTTCTCCAAGTTTGGCGGCAACATGGGTTCCGACGGTTGCGTCGCCTTCCAGTTCAAGCATTGCGGCCAGCTGATCTTCGCCCCGGGTACCGATGAAGCGGCGCTCATGGATGCCGCCATCGAAGCCGGTGCCGACGACGTGACGAGCAACGACGATGGCTCGATCGAAGTCCTGACCCCGCCGAACGACTACATGGCGGTCAAGGATGCGCTCGAAGCCGCCGGTTTCAAGCCGGAATTCGGTGAAGTGACGATGAAGCCGGAAGGCGAAAACGTCTTTGCCGGGGAGGAAGGCGTCAAGATGCAGAAGCTGCTCGACGCGCTGGAAAACCTCGACGACGTGCAGGAAATCTATACCACGGCAGTTATCGAAGACTGACGTGTCCCGCTGCCTCCCGTCGTTGCGACGGGCGGGCAACGATTCTGCTCTTGCCCGTTGCAGCCAAAGGAACCCAGTGAATCTTCGTCCGCTCTGCCTTGCCCTGTTCGCTGCCGTGCTCAGCCTGCCGGCTGCCGCTGCCCGGCTGGCCTGCCCTGATCTGGCCTCTGCCGTCCAGGTCAATGCCTGTCCCACCGATGAAGAGCTGAAATTCACCTACAACGGCTATTGCAGCGATAACGCCAAGGCTTATGCCAAGGAGACGGATTCCTGCGTTCGCTACGAGGATTACCGCCGGATGAAGAATGTGGCGCGTTGGGAATCGAAGGATGGGGAGTTCGACGGCTATGTTTCCTGCGACCTGTCAGCTGACAAGTTCAGGGCGCTCAAGGCGACGGGTATGAAGGTGGTACAGCAGGGCAAGCTGACCAAGCTGGTTTGCAGCTATCCGGGCGGCGTCAGCTTTTCCTACCGGACCAAGGGCGCCTGCATGGTCGCCGACGACCAGGCCTGCATTGCCGATGCGGCCAACTGCATGGCGGCCTGCGACTGAAACCGGATGTGCCCGGCGAGCCGCAGGCCATGACCTTGCCTGTCATCATCGACATCGAAGCCTCGGGTTTCGGCAAGGGCAGCTACCCGATTGAAATCGGTTACTACATGCCGGACGGCCAGTCGTTTTGTTCGCTGGTCACACCTGAAGCCGGCTGGACGCACTGGGACGACTCGGCCGCACAGGTCCATGGCATCAGCCGCGACGTGCTGGCCAGCCATGGCAAGGCGGCCATCGATGTTTGTCTGACGCTGAACCGCAGCCTGCGCGGCCAGCGCATCTACTGCGATGCCTGGTCCTACGATTATGTCTGGCTGAGCCGGATGTACGATGCGGTCGATCTGGTTCCATCCTTCCAACTCAAGGATTTGCGCGAGCTGTTGGGTGACTGTGAACGCTCTCTGTGGCATGCCACCCGAACGGCCGTCGAAATTCGCCTGGCCCTGCGTCGTCACCGGGCCAGCGGCGACGCTCGCACCCTCTTTGAAACATGGCTCGAAGCTCGCCGGCTGTGCCGTGGCGATCTCCTGGTCTGAACCTCGTGCAACGTTTCTATCCGCTTCTCTTCGTCTTCCTGTGGAGCACCGGCTTCATCGGTGCCAAGCTCGGCCTGCCGCATGCCGAGCCGCTGTCTTTTCTGCTCACCCGTTATGGGCTGGTTATCGCATTAATGCTGATCATCGCCTTGGCGACCCGCGCACCGTGGCCCGAGAAGCGGCGTGACTGGCTGCATATCGGCATCTCCGGGGTCCTGGTTCATGCTGTCTATCTGGGGGGCGTATTCGTCGCCATCAAGCAGGGTCTGCCGGCAGGCGTTACTGCGCTGGTTGTTGGCATGCAGCCCCTGCTCACAGCCTTTGGCGCTGGCTGGCTTCTGGGCGAGAGAGTGAGTGCTCGCCAGTGGGCCGGACTGGGTCTGGGTTTTGTCGGGGTTGGCATGGTCGTCTCCGCCAAGCTGGGCGACGGCGCACTCGGGCCGATGCTCATTCCGGCCGTCGTCGCCCTGCTCGGCATCACAGCCGGGACGCTCTACCAGAAGCGTTTTTGCCCGAAATTCGACCTGCGCACCGGCTCGGTCATCCAGTTCGTGCCGACGGCCATCATCACGGCAATGGCCGTGGCTATGTTCGAGGATTACCGGATAGTCTGGAACGGCCAGTTCATGTTCGCCCTCGGCTGGCTCGTGCTGGTTCTTTCGCTCGGTGCCATCAGCCTGCTCAACCTGTTGATCCGCAGCGGCAGCGCGGTGAACGTTGCCGCGCTGTTCTACCTGACGCCACCGACGACAGCCTTGATCGCCTATTTCATTTTTGGCGAAAACTTGACCTTGATCGCCGCATTTGGGATGTTGGTCGCCGTGAGCGGCGTTTATCTGGTGGCGAAGACGAAATGAGCATTACAGCACCCCGCATTCTTGGTATCGACCCCGGTCTGCGGGTGACGGGCTTTGGCGTCATCGAAATCCATGGCAAGCAGCTGGTCTATGTCGCCAGCGGCTGCATCAAGTCGAATGACAAGGAATCGTTGCCGGAGCGGATCAAGACGTTGTTCGCCGGGATCAGCGAAGTCATCGCGACCTACGCGCCGAACCAGTCAGCGGTGGAAAAGGTGTTCGTGAACGTCAATCCACAATCGACCCTGCTCCTCGGCCAGGCGCGTGGTGCGGCGATCAGCGCGCTGGTCCATGCCGGGCTGCCGGTAGCCGAATACACGGCACTGCAGACCAAGCAGGCCGTGGTCGGTCACGGCAAGGCAAGCAAGGAACAGGTGCAGGATATGGTCATTCGCTTGCTCGGCCTGCCCGGCGCGCCGACGGCAGACGCCGCCGATGCCCTGGCCTGCGCCATTTGCCACGCCCATGGCGGGCAAGGTCTGGGGGCGTTGGCGACAGCCGGGTATCGCGTTCGGGGCGGACGGCTGGTAGGATGATAGACTGTGTGAAATTACAGTACTTTGCCGAGAAAGAGATGACCCGGAAATGATCGGAAGACTGACTGGCGTCCTGGCCGAAAAGAACCCGCCGCAGATCGTGCTCGACCTCAACGGTGTCGGCTACGAGCTCGACGTGCCGATGAGCACCTTCTACAACCTGCCGGCGAATGGCGAAAAGGTCATGCTCCTGACGCACTTTGCCGTGCGCGAAGATGGCCATTTTCTTTACGGTTTCCTGACTGAGGCCGAGCGTTTCGCCTTTCGCCAGTTGCTCAAGGTCTCCGGTATCGGGGCGCGGACGGCGCTGTCGGTGCTTTCCGGCCTGTCGGTGAATGATCTGGCCGCCGCCGTCGCGCAGCAGGAACTCGGCCGCCTGATCAAGGTGCCGGGCATCGGCAAGAAGACCGCCGAGCGCCTGCTCCTCGAACTGAAAGGCAAGCTGGCCGACACCATCGGCGGCGTTTCGCTGCATGCGGCGGTCGATGATGCCAAACAGGATATTTCCAATGCCCTGCTCGCCCTCGGCTACAACGAGAAGGAAGCGGCGGCGGCGATGAAGCAGTTGCCGGCCGACATCGGCACCTCCGATGGCATCCGGGCTGCCCTGAAACTGCTTTCCAAGGTCTGATGATCGAAGAAAACGACCCCAAACGGCTGGCGCAGATGGCGCTGGTGGTGCTGCTCATCATCGGCTGCGTCACCGTGCTCCTGCCCTTCATCGGCGCTGTCTTGTTCGCCTTTGTCGTGTGGATGTGCACCTGGCCTTTCTATGCCGAAAAACTGCTGCCGCGACTCGGTGGGCGAAAGACACTGGGCGCTTCTCTGATGACGCTGGCACTGGTCCTTGTCATGTTGCTGCCGACGCTGTTTCTGGCCGGCTCGCTGGCCAATGGCACGGATAACCTGATCGAATTCCTCAAGCCTTACGTCGAGCAGGGCTTGCCGGCAGAACCACCCACCTGGCTGAGCGGTCTGCCTTTCGTCGGGGCAGAAATCGAGGCGACCTGGCATCGTCTGGCCGGCAATCGGGAAGAGCTCAACGGTCTGGTCAAGCAGATGCTGGCGCCGGCCCGCCAGTTTGCCCTGGCGCTTGCCGGCATTGCCGCCAATGGCCTGCTGCAGCTGGCACTGGTCCTTTTTGTGACCTTTTTTCTTTACCGCGATGGCTCGGCAATCAGCAATGCCCTCTATGTCGGGGCGCGCAAGCTGGGCGGCGAACTGGGCGAAAACATGATGGACAAGGCGCGCGGGACAGTGGTCGGCGTCATGCTAGGCATCGTCGGTACAGCGGCGGCGCAGGGTACCGTGGCCATGCTCGGCTTTCTGATGGCCGGCGTGCCGCAGGCCATGCTCCTCGGTTTCGCCACCTTCTTCCTGTCGATGATTCCCGTCGGGCCGCCCCTGATCTGGGGCGGCGCCGCGGCCTGGCTGTACAGCGAAGGACAGACCGGCTGGGCCATATTTCTGGTGCTTTACGGCCTGTTCGTGATCAGCAGCATCGACAATTTCGTCAAGCCTGTCCTGATCGCCCGTGGTGCCGGCCTGTCCATCCTGCTTATTGCGCTCGGGGTACTCGGCGGGGTGCTCGTTTTCGGCTTCATCGGCATCTTTCTCGGCCCTGTCCTGCTGGCGCTCGGCGATATGCTGCTGCAGCGCTGGCTGCGTGAGGAAAAGACGGCATGATTGAAACAGACAAACTGAGTCCGGTCGCCGACCGGATCATTGCGCCGAATTCAAAGTCGGCGCAGGAAGAGGCGCTTGAACGTGCCCTGCGCCCCAAGCGACTGGCTGACTACACCGGCCAGGTAAAAATCCGCGAACAGCTCGAAATCTTCATCCAGGCCGCCCGCCAGCGCAGCGAATCACTCGACCACGTACTGCTCTTCGGCCCGCCGGGCCTGGGCAAGACGACGCTGGCCCACATCGTTGCTGCCGAAATGGGGGTCAACCTGCGCCAGACTTCCGGCCCGGTTTTGGAGCGGGCCGGCGACCTCGCCGCCATCCTGACCAATCTCGAACCGCACGATGTGCTGTTCATCGACGAAATCCACCGCCTGAGCCCGGTCGTCGAGGAAATCCTCTACCCGGCGCTCGAAGATTTCCAGATCGATATCATGATCGGCGAAGGGCCGGCCGCCCGTTCGGTCAAGCTTGATCTGCCGCCCTTCACGCTGGTCGGTGCGACGACGCGGGCCGGCATGCTGACCAATCCGCTGCGCGACCGCTTCGGCATCGTCGCCCGGCT
>CAIYYE010000611.1 GCA_903930395.1 uncultured beta proteobacterium | reverse complement strand
CTGACGAACTGGCTCGCCAGCTTCGCTTGCGTGACTTGGGTGGTCTGATCGTCATCGACTTCATCGACATGGAAGCCCAGCGCAACCAGCGTGAAGTCGAAAACCGTCTGCGCGACGGCCTGCGCTTTGACCGCGCCCGCGTCCAGATGGGCAAGATCAGCCGTTTTGGCCTGATGGAACTGTCGCGTCAGCGCCTGCGTCCGGCCCTTGCCGAGACCAGCTACATCCCCTGCCCGCGCTGTACCGGCACCGGCCACATCCGCTCGACCGAATCGGCTGCGCTGCACATCCTGCGCATCCTTGAAGAAGAAGCGATGAAGGAAAACACGGGCGCCGTGCATGTCCAGGTTCCTGTCGATGTCGCCACCTTCCTGCTCAACGAAAAGCGCCCGGACATCCAGGCCATCGAGTTGCGTCACAAGGTCACCATCCTGCTCATCCCGAACATTCATCTCGAAACGCCGGCCCACACCATCACCCGCCTGCGCCACGACGACCTGAATCAGGACGAGCTCCGCGCCCCCTCCTACCGCATGGTCGACGCGCCAATCGAGGAAGCCATCAAGCTGGCAACCCAGCAGGAAGCCGCCAAACCACGTCAGGAAGCTGCCATCAAGGGTATTTCGCCGGAGCAGCCGGCCCCCAATCTGCCGGAAAAAGCCGAAGCCCCGGTCGCGGCGCCAGAGCAGCAGGACGCTGGCCTCTTCTCGAAAATCTTCTCGTGGTTCCGTTCGCCGGCCAAGCCGGCCGAACCGGCGGTCACGCCCGAGCCCGCCAAGAAGCCGCGCGAAGGCCGCGGTGACAACCGTCGCGACCGCGATGGTCGTCGTGGTGGCCGTAACGGCAACAAGCGCGATGAAGAGCGTGGTGAACGCAACAACAAGGAACGCGGCAACCGCAACGAGCGCAATGCCGAAAAGGCGCCGTCCGACGAGTCAGCAGCCGCCGGCAATGGCGAACGTCAGGAACGCCGTCCGCGTGGCGAACGCAAGCCGCGTGGCGAGCGTCCGCAAGCAGAGGTCGTCGATAGCAAGCTGACGCAACAGGCCAGTGCCGAGCAATCGGCCACCGTCGCCCCGCTACTTGGCAATGACGCACCGGAAGCCGCCGGCAACGAAGACCAGGGCAATCGCCGTCGCGGTCGTCGTGGTGGCCGTGGTCGTGGCGAACGTCGCAGCGAAGCCGAAACGGCAACGCCGGCTGGTGAAGCGACCGAGGCCGTAGCCCAGTCGATCGTTGAAGCCCAGAGCCAGGAACCCGTCATCGTGGTGATTCCGGCTGCCGAACCAGTGGTGGTCGCAGAAGCTGTACCGCAGGTCGTCGCCGTCGTCGAAGCTGCCCCGCAAGTTGCGGAAGTGGCTCCGGTTTTCGTCGAACCTGTTGCTGTCGCCCCGCTCGTCGTTGCCGAAGTGGCACCCGTCGTCGTGGAACAAGCGCCGGTTGAAGTTACTGCCATCACCCCGGCTGTGGTCGAAACGCCTGCCTCCGTCATCGAAGCTGTTGTAACGCCCATCGCCGTGGCGGCCGAACCGGTAGTCGATATTGCTGCCGCCCTGGCCGAAAGCGGACTGGTGCTGGTGCAAACCTCCGCCGCAGCCACCAGCGTTGCCCAGGCTGAACCTCCGGTCAAACTGGGCCGTCAGCGCAAGCCCAAAGCAGTGGTCGCCGATAGCGAACCGCTGATGATGGTTGAAACCGGCAAGTAAATTGGCTGCAAGGCCATGAAGAAGGGGCTCCCGCGGGAGCCCCTTCTTTTTTCTGCCGGCGCTTCAGGTGCCGATTTTCTTCTTTATGGCTTCGACCAGTCCCAGTGATGCATCCTCGACCATGTCGAGGACCAGATCGAAACCATGACCCAGGCCATAGTAGGGATCGGGCACTTCGTCATCATCGAAGTTGTGCGAGTAATCCATGAATAGTCCGATCCGCTTTTGCTGCTCCGGTGTCGCCATGCGCATGAGGTTGTCGAGATTGCTCTTGTCCATGGCCAGGATGAGGTCGAAGTAGTCGAGATCCTGGCGAGCCACCTTGCGCGCCCGCAATTGGGACAGGTTGTAGCCGCGTGCGGCAGCCGCACGCTGTGTCCGGGAATCAGGCGCCTCACCAACGTGATAACCGTGCGTTCCTGCAGAATCTACTTCAACTTTACTTCCCAAGTTATTGATTTTTATAAAATAACGAAAAACACCTTCTGCTGTCGGTGATCTGCAGATATTGCCCATGCAGACAAGAAGCACGCGATAGCTCATTTTGTCTCTCCATCAGGGTCGTGTCTCGCCACGCCGAAAACCCGTTCCCTGAGATGGAAGAGTTCGTCGCGTGCGGCCGCCGCTTTTTCGAATTCCAGGTTTTTCGCGCACTCCAGCATGAGTTTCTCGAGTCGCTTGATCTCCCTGGCCACTGTCTTTTCATCCATGGCCTCGTACAGTGCCAACTGCTGGGCCGCCTTCTGTTCGGTCTGCGCCGATTCGGCGTTATAGACCCCGTCTATGATGTCCTTGATCTTCTTGGACACCCCTCTCGGGGTAATGCCGTGCTCCCGATTGAAAGCTATCTGCTTTTCCCGCCGTCGCCCTGTTTCGGCAATCGCCTGCTGCATGGATCGTGTAATCGTATCAGCGTAAAGGATGGCTGTGCCATGAATATGACGTGCCGCGCGACCGATTGTCTGAATTAATGATCGCTCGGAACGCAAAAAGCCTTCCTTATCGGCATCGAGGATGGCGACAAGCGACACTTCAGGAATATCCAGACCCTCACGCAACAGGTTGATGCCGACCAGCACATCAAACTCGCCGAGGCGCAGGTCGCGGATGATCTCGACCCGCTCGACCGTATCGATGTCCGAATGCAGGTAGCGGACCTTGATGCCGTTGTCGGCAAGAAAATCCGTCAGGTCTTCCGACATCCGCTTGGTCAGCGTTGTGACCAGCACCCGTTCGCCGGCACTGACGCGCAGGCCAATTTCGGCCAATAGATCATCAACCTGGGTCGAGGCCGGGCGAACGATGACCTCGGGGTCGATCAGGCCGGTCGGCCGCGCCACCTGCTCGACGACCTGACCGGCATGCTGCTGCTCGTAGTCAGCTGGCGTGGCCGAGACGAAAATGGTCTGGCGCATGTGCGCCTCGAATTCATTGAACTGGAGCGGCCGGTTATCGAGCGCCGAGGGCAGCCGAAAGCCGTAATCGACAAGGTTTTCCTTGCGCGAGCGGTCGCCTTTGTACATGCCGCCCACCTGACCGATGGCCACATGCGACTCGTCGATGAACATCAGGGCATCGGCCGGCAGATAATCGATCAAGGTCGGCGGTGACTCG
>CAIYYE010000610.1 GCA_903930395.1 uncultured beta proteobacterium | reverse complement strand
GAGAAGTCCGTGGTGCCGTCATGGCCGACGTTCTGGATGATCATGTCGACGTCGATGTTGGCGTCGGCGATGGCACCGAGAATCTGATAGGCGATGCCCGGCTTGTCCGGCACGCCGAGCATGGTCAGCTTGGCTTCGTCGCGATTGAAGGCGATACCGGAAATGATCGGTTGTTCCATGTTCTTGTCTTCCTCAACAGTGATCAGCGTGCCTTCCCCTTCGTCCTGGAAGCTGGAAAGAACGCGCAGTTTGACCTTGTACTTGCCGGCGAATTCGACCGAGCGGATCTGCAGCACCTTGGAGCCGAGGCTGGCCATTTCGAGCATTTCCTCGAAGGTGATGGTGTCGAGCTTTTTGGCTTCGGGCACGACGCGCGGGTCGGTGGTGTAGACGCCATCGACGTCGGTGTAGATCTGGCACTCGTCGGCCTTCAGCGCAGCGGCAAGCGCCACGCCCGAGGTGTCGGAACCGCCGCGACCGAGGGTCGTGATATTGCCGTTTTCATCGACGCCCTGGAAGCCGGCGACAACGACTACATGCCCGGCATCGAGATCGCGCCGCATGTTGGCTTCGTCGATCGACAGGATGCGCGCCTTGGTGTGCGTGCTGTCGGTCAGCACCTTGACCTGGCCGCCGTTGTAGCTTCTGGCCTTGCAGCCGATGTCCATCAGCGCCAGGGCAAGCAGGCCGCTGGTGACCTGTTCGCCGGTGGACATGATGGCATCCAGCTCGCGCGGATCGGGAGTAGCCTGAACTTCCTTGGCCAGCGCAATCAGCTTGTTGGTTTCGCCGCTCATGGCTGAGACGACGACGACCACTTGATGGCCCTGTGCCTGGAACTTGGCAACGCGTTTGGCGACATTCTTGATGCGGTCGGGATTAGCGACCGATGTACCGCCGTATTTTTGAACAATCAACGCCATGGATTCATCCGGTTAAACGTTGGAAACAGGAAAAAGAGGGCGGGATTTTACCCCACCCTTTTCTTTTTCCGAAGAAAAACAGTGACTAGAGATCGGCCAGCGAACGCAGGTGCGCGCCAACACTACGCGCCAGCGAGGTCATCACGTAACCGCCTTCGAGCATGGAGACGATGCGCTTGTTGCACATCTCGGCAGCCAGTTGCTTGAGCTGATCGGTGACCCAGGCGTAGTCCTTTTCGAGGAAACGCAGGTTGCCCATGTCGTCCTCGAAGTGGGCATCGAAACCAGCCGAAATGAGGATCATCTGCGGCTTGAATTCGCGCAGACGAGGCATCCAGACCTGCGTCACGGCATCGCGGAACTCTTCGCCGCCACAACCGGAAGCGAGCGGCACGTTGCACATGTTCGCGGCCGGCTTGTCAGTGCCGCTGTACGGATAGAACGGGTGCTGGAAGATCGAGCACATCAGCACTTCCTCGTCGCCGGCAAAGCAGTCTTCGGTGCCGTTGCCGTGATGGACGTCGAAGTCGATGATGGCGACGCGTTCCAGGCCGTGGGCCTTGAGGGCATGCTTGGCGGCGACACCGACGTTATTGAAGAAGCAGAACCCCATCGGGTTGTTTTTCTCGCAGTGGTGGCCGGGCGGACGCACGGCGCAGAAGCCGTTTTCGATTTCACCCTTCATGACGAGGTCGACAGCCAGACAGCCGGAACCGGCAGCGCGCAAGGCAGCCTGCCAGGTGTGCGGATTCATGGCGGTATCGGGATCAAGGTGTACGACGCCGTGCTCCGGCGAGGCGCGTTTGATGCGTTCGAGATGCGAGGCAGGATGGACGCGCATCAACTGTTCAAAGGTGGCGAGCGGTGCGTCGTAGTAAACAAAATAGGCGTCGATCCCCTGGGCGATCAGGTGATCGTTGATGGCGGTCAGACGTTGCGGGCATTCCGGGTGATGCGAACCCATGTCGTGCAGCTGG
>CAIYYE010000609.1 GCA_903930395.1 uncultured beta proteobacterium | reverse complement strand
TTGGCGGCGCTGCCGACGTCGAAGGTGTTCCAGTTGATCGCTGCGCGCTGGCTGGTCTGGTTGATGGTCATCACCGCGCTGGCGGTGCCGATGGTGGCTGCCCCGGCGCTGACCACGCCGCCAGTGGGGAGCGCGGTTGGCGCGGGGGGATTGGGCGGCGCGGCGAGCGCGCTACCGAGGGCGGTGCCCAGGAGCAGCGTGGCCAGCAGCCGCTTGGCCCGCTTGCTCTTGATGTGCGATTTAACGATTTCGGAGACCGCAACCCAGGCCCCAAGGGCCTCGTTCCAGATTGTGCGATGTGTTTTGTTCATGATGCGACTCCTAAATCAAACCGCTTACCGCTCTGTCTAAAATGGGATTGAGGCGCTCAGCCAGAATCTGTCCATTTTTTTGGTGCCATCCTGATCGTCGCCGGTGGCCGGCACGGGATAGGGGTTATCGCCTATCCGCCGGGCCCAGGCTGCCTTGAGGTTCAAATTCTTGGGGCCGTACCAGGCCAGTTGCAGGCCGGAGCCTTTGTAGGTCATCTCGTTGGGGCTGGCCGCACCGGCAAAGTTGTTGTTTTTATTGACGGTGACTTGCCCCTGGTCGTAGAAGGCCGTCAGGACGAGATCGAAGGGCAGGTTTTTTCTGAGCTCAAGCGTCAACAACTGGCCTTCGCTGCCACCACCTTCATTGTTGGGATAGGCGCGAACACCGATGGGGCCGCCGAGGAAGAACTTCTCCGAGCTGTCCATGTTCTTGCTGGCGAATTGCCCGGAATAGGAGATATAGCCGACCAAGCCTTCAACGATGTTCTGCGTGTGGGTGATGGCGTACTTGAGTTTCTGGAATTCGCCCTGAGCATTCACCGTGCTGCGGTCATCAGCCTGATTGGGCGAGCCATCCAGATTGATCTTGCCGAGTGAGAGCATGAGGTTGCCCGAGGTCATGCCGCCGGGCAGGATCTTGTCGGTCATGCTGCCGTTGAAGCCGGTGGAGAAGACGACGGACTGGTAATGGGTGGTGGTTGCGCCGACCGCATCGATGTTGTCGAAAAATTTCTGGTCGAGATTGGCGACGAAATACAGGTTGTTCGGCCGGCTGCGGAAGATGGGGTAATTGGAATCAAGACCAAAGACGACCGATGTACCGGTGGCGGCAGCGCCTTCGATCACCTTGTATTGCATGTAGCTGGCATTGATGCCAAGCCGCCAGCCGTCATAGCCCGCCGGCAGGCTGAAACCTAGCCGCCCGAAATCGATGCCTTCGGTTTTAAGGGCGTAGAGCGAGACCTGATCGCCCATCTTGAGCGTGCCGCTCATCGTGCCATTGAGCGTGTAGCGCACCGGCCCGGTGGAAAAACTGCCGTAGTTATCGACGGATGCTTCGCCATAGATCAGCGGCTCGTCGCTGACATTGAGCAGGACACCAGTAGATAGGTCGCTTTGACCGGCCACCAGGCGGCCCGTGACGTTTACGCCTGGCAGGTCGTCGGCAATCATCAGGGCGCGTTCGATCTTTTTCAGGGAGAGCGGGTCGCCCGGCTTGATCTGGGCGTTGACCGTATTCTTCAGGCGGGCTTCTGAAATCCGCTTGCCTGCAGCCTTGCCGTCGACTTCGCTACCGCTGAAACTGGATTCGATGACCTGGATACGAACCTCGCCTTCGGTCGCATCCTGCTTGGGCAGTATGGTCCGCACGAGATAGCCGCGATCGAGGTAATACTGGACGATGGCATCGGCCGCCTGCTGCAGCTCGGCGATGGTCAGGGAGCGGCCGCGATAGCTTTCAATGGCGGCTTCCAGCTCGGCTGCCGTCAACAGCGTGTTGCCGGAAATGTTGAATTTCTTGACGACCAGCGTGGCTTCGCTCTGGCTCTTGGGCTTTGTTTCTTGCGGCGCGCTCAGTTGGGGAGAGCTGGTCGCCGGGCCTGTCGGCTTTCTGTCGCGCTCGATGTTCTGCAGGATGCTGCCGGCGTCGGGGGCGGCGTACACCATGGATGACAGAACAAGGCCAGCCAAGGACAACAGCGTTTTATTTTGTGAATTTTGTGATTTCAATTTTTTCTCGCATCCACTTTTCGGAATATACGAACGTCATCTTGACCGGCTTTGATACCTGAACAGCGCCCTTCTGCAGCGTTGCGATGACCACCAACAACTCTTTCTGGCCAGCCGAAACCCTCTACTGATCAGGGATTACAAATTTTCGACAAGGAATCAGGCCACTATCAGACGAACACTGTTAACACGATAACCACTCTATACCTGCGCAATTTGACACACAAGCAATTATGAGAAAAGTAATAAGAATTCATGCGTTTTGTTGATCGGCATCAACCGAACAAACTAAATTTTGCAAAACCCCTAAAGTTCTCCTAAAGATTCCCGTTAACAGTGATCGTGAGGGGAGTAATCCCTCCCCTGTTTTCGTGAAGGAGTCAGCCATGTCTATGCATGTATCCAATTCGGTTTCGTCGAGTTCCACGGTTCAATCCACCGCCAGCTCAGCGCCCCGGACGGTTCGCCATGAGCGCGAAGGCGACGAGGGTGAACGCCGCCGGGTCGGTGGCGAACGTGGAAGACAGCAGTTTTTCGATGCAGTGAGCAGCGCGCTCAGCGCCCTCGGCTTGTCCTTGCCGGCGCAGCAGACACCACCGAGCCAGGCAGCAACGCCAGCAACCCCCGCAACGCCGGCCACACCGCCGACCGGCGCTACGGCAGGCAGCTCATCCACAGACAACGCGGTTCAGCCGCGAAACGAAGCCCGACAAGCCTTGCACAGCTTCATGCACGATCTCTACAAGGCCTTGAAGTCGCAGGGTGAAAACCGGGGCAGAGAAGATAGACAGGGTGTCGAGAAGAGCGATGACGATGCAAGCCGGGGAGTTCGTCGGGGCAGCGAAAGTTACCGGAATGACCTGGCCTCGCGGGTGCAGGATCTGGTCCAGCAGTTGTCTGCCAGCGATAGCGGATCGCCGAGAACCGATGCCCTTCAATCATCGTTCACCAAGCTCGTGCAAACGCTCCAGCCAGCCGCCAGCACCGATACTTCTACGCCGGCCAAGGCACCCGACCTGCAGGCATTTCTGCAAAACTTCCTGAAGAATCTTCAGGGCGGCAGCACACCCGTCAGCCCGATTGGGGTTGCCGTCAATACACAAGCCTGATTGCGAGGCCATCATGAACAATCTATTACCGATTCAAGTTGGGCCACCACGCATCCAGGGCAAGGAATCGGCCGGGCCGCAAATGTCGCCGCACACACCTGCGCCGGCGCCGAAAGTTAGCGTCGCCGCCACGGCCCCACCTGAAAGTGCTGCTGCCACGCCCGCCAAGTCCGACCCGAAGGCCAATCGAGAAACGCTGCAAAAGGCAGTTGACCATGCCAACCAGACACTGCGTAGCCTGAGTTCGAATGAGCTGCAATTTTCGATCGACAAGGAAACCGGTGTTCAGGTCGTGAAACTGACCGACAAGGCAACCGGCGAAGTCATTCGGCAGATTCCTTCGGAAGAAATGCTGCAGATCGCCAAGTCGATCGATGCCATGCGAGGCTCGCTGGTCAGCCAGGAAGCCTGATTCCGCCAGGCCGGGAAACCGCCTGGCGGCTTGCTATCGCCATGGGCTGCGCGCCCAGGTGAGCGCCTGACCGTGCGTAATTTTCCGGGGCGCTGAAATATCGCTGCAATATTCAAAGCTGATAATCCTGCGCATCAAACTACAAAACCAGAGACAACATGCCGGATAACACAGCCACGAAATTTCTCGTCACCAGCGCCGCCTACCTTGGGCTGAGCGCCGGTCAGCAGTAATCAAGCGGGAAGAAAGAGACCAATAATGATTGAACAATCCAGAGACAAGGCCCTGCAGCTCTGCGCCCGCCACGGCGTGACCGTCCGCCCCTATGCCGGCGGCTGGTGGCTGATCGGCCAACAGATCAACCGCGTCGTCGGCGAACTCGCCGGCCTGTGCGCATCGGACCTGTCGCCGCTGCCGACAACTTCACGCTAAACAGTGACTCCCGAACGACGCGAAGCCGGGTCGATAGCCCGGCTTTTTATTTTTGCTGACAAAATATCCCTGAAACGCCAATTTGCCGAGCACAGCGGCCATTCCGCTGTTACAATGCGCCCCGCTTGAACGAGATCACCAGTCACGTTATCGGCATCTGACAATCCGTCAGGCGCCCGGGCACATCAGGTTGCCCATGTGGCTCAGTGGTAGAGCACTCCCTTGGTAAGGGAGAGGTCGGCAGTTCGATCCTGCCCATGGGCACCACCCTGCATGCCATCGCCGCCCGGCGAACCTACTGCTTGGCAGTATGCATGCCACACTGCTTGAGTACCGACAGAAACTCGCTGAAGTTGGCCTCACGAACGATGATGCTGCTCAGGGTGTCGCGCAGGTTGAATACAGCCAGGTCGCTCTCACCTGCAGACGCATCACGCCGGCCGGCAGCATTGCTGACGGTCTGTGCTGATGATGCTTTGTAGGTTGAAGAGGCCATTTGCTGCTTTCCAAGGTTGTTGACTTCATTCTGCCCACTCTGCCGCACCACAAGCGTGAACAAATTCACACTGCGCCTCAGGTCAGAAAAGTTTTTTGATTCAGCAGCTTATACCCCTACTTGAGGCATGGCTTTACCCGCCCCCACTTTGAACTTCAGCGCCCCGGTGGTATATCTTCCGGCCATGATCATTTCCCCCACAAAATTGCCGACTGAAACCGGGGACAGACCACGGTTT
>CAIYYE010000608.1 GCA_903930395.1 uncultured beta proteobacterium | reverse complement strand
GGGGTGCAGAGTTCAAGGCTGGCTCAATTTTCTGGCGAGAAGGGCAAGGCGCTGGCCCTGGACGAAGGCCAGGCGGCTGGCGCTCTCGGTCAACGCCGGATTGCCGGAGGCGCCGGCGACATGGCTCGGGCCATAGGGCGTGCCGCCGGCCTGGGTCGCGGCCAGTTCAGGTTCGGTGAAGGGCAGGCCGGCAATCAGCATGCCGTGGTGCAGGAGGGGGAGCATCATCGACAGCAGGGTGCTTTCATTGCCGCCGTGCTGGCTGCTGCTCGAGGTGAAAACGCAGGCTGGCTTGCCGACCAGAGCGCCGTTCTGCCAGCCGGCAATGGTGCCATCCCAGAAGTATTTCATCGGTGCTGCCATGTTGCCAAAGCGCACCGGGCTACCGAGTGCCAGGCCGACGCACTCTTCGAGGTCGGAGAGTTCGACATAAGGTGCGCCGGATTCCGGCACTTCCGGCGTCGTCGCTTCGCAGGTGGTTGAAACACGGGGCACGGTGCGCAGGCGGGCCTGCATGCCGGGCACCGATTCAATGCCGGCGGCGATGCGTTCGGCCAGGGCGCGGACCGAGCCGCGGTGGCTGTAATAGAGGACGAGAATATCGAGCATGGTCGGCTATTATACGGCCCCATGGTCAAGCCCTCCCGATCTCGTCGCGTTCGTCTGCCGCAGCCAAGGAGCATCGGCATCTTCAGCCGCTTTCTCAGCGAGAACATGATGCAGACCAGCGCGGCGCTGGCCTTCACGACCCTGATGGCACTGGTGCCGCTGGTCGCCGTGGTGCTTTCGGTGGCTGATGCCGTACCCTATCTTGATCTGCTGGTGGCCCGCCTTGAACTGTTGATCCGGGAGGCCCTGTTGCCGCCGGGTGCGGCCGGGGCCATCGCCGGGAACATCGGCAAGTTTTCACATCAGGCGCAGCGACTGACCTTGGTGGGTATCGCCGTCCTGAGCATCACCGCCTTCTTTTTGATGCACACCATCGAGCGCGCCTTTAATCACCTGTGGCACGTCCAGCCGCGTCCGCTGCTGGCACGGTTGCGTCTCTATGCCTTCGTGATGGCGGTCTGGCCGTTTGTGCTGGGGGCGGTCGCCGGTGCCATGTCTTTTGCCGTGACGACATCGCTCGGGTGGTTCGACGAGCCGGTCTGGTTCCGTCGTTTTGCCCTGAAGGCAGGTGCCGTGATCATCCTTGGCCTGTTCTTTTCGTTTTTATACTATGCCGTGCCGAATGCTCAGGTCTCGCGGCGGGCGGCGCTGGCCGGCGGTGTTTTCGCTACGCTGGCGTTCGCGCTCATGCAGCGGTTTTTTGAGAGCTTCCTCGTCAGTTCGGCCGTGCTCAAAAGCATCTATGGCGCCTTTGCCGCCTTTCCGGTATTCCTCGTCTGGCTCCACCTGTCGTGGGCCGTCGTCCTGTTCGGCGGCTTGATCGCCGCCAGTATCAAGCGTCCGGCAAAACGTTGAAAATCTCGATGGCGCCAGTCTGCTCATCCAGGCTGGTGGCTCGCACTTCACGGATTTCCAGATTGTCGTTCTCGATCAGGACGACAATGCGCCGCGTGTTTTCCCTCAGCATGCCGGCCGGCAAAACGAGTGACTGGGAAGGCCGAAGCGGCGGTGCAGAGGGGAGCATCAGCGCGGCGACGTTGCCGGAATCAAGGGCATAGGCGTGAGTGACTTCAACCGCCATGGCCTTGGGAGCCAGTATCTGCAAACCCAGTTCGATATGCTCGGGATTTTCCGAGACCGCCCAGCGGATGATACAGACATGCCAGGTTGGTGTTGCTTCGGCCTGATCGCCCAGGGCTTGCAGGGCGACAATGTCACCGACCCGGAGATGCTGGGTGTTGCCGGACATATGCATCAGGGAGTAGCCGTCCGGGCTTTCGTTGACGACCATCCATTCGCTCAGTTCCTTGGGGATCTCCAGCGACTTCATCAGGTGCCAGAGATTGCCCAGTCCGGAGCAGAGGTTGGCGCGATACGACTGACGGCGCCGCGAAAAGCGGCGCTTGCTTGGATGGCCCCAGAGCCGGCTCAGACGCAGCAAGGTGCTCGGCCCCACCGGGGTGTCGGCAAATGGCGGCAGACCCAGCGTTTCGGCTGAGACGCCCTGGAGGAGTTCAGCGCGCAACTTGAGGGCGGTTTCGGCGATGGCGTCGCAGGAAAAATACAGCACCCTGGCATCGGGCGGTGGCGTGCGTCGGATCAGCGCGTGGGCCGGATAGTCGCGGTCCGGATCAATCCAGAAAATGCCATCGTTGTCGAGTGGAGGCGTATCCAGAAAATCAATGTCCGGCGCGCTGCACTGGATGAACTTGCCGATGAACTCCAGTTCAGTCGCCGAAAAAGCCGCGGGTTGTGCTGTCGCGGCAAGGAGTATGGCGGCATAGATCTGCCGGATGCTCGGCGTTCCCTGCGGTCCCTTTGTGTTTTCAAGGCCGAGGCGGCGGGCAGTTGAAAAAGCAGAATGCAACTGCTGCCAGAGACCTGAGAGCGGTGGCGCGGCGATCAGGTGCGTAATCCGCACCTGCCAGCCGATGATGTCCATGGCGCGACGCAGGGAAGTGTGGTGCGTGTGGGGCGATGACTGTGCTTGCGGATCGAACAGTTCAGCGAGCGTATTGAAATAATCCTGGGTCAGGGTCTCCAGTACATCAAGCAGCGCACGGACGTGCTGACGCTGCTTGCGGGAAATCGGCAGGGATATCTCTTGCAGTCGGGGTAGTTCTGCATTGGCCACGCGCTCGGCCTGGCCAAAAAGCAGATCGAGCAGCTTCAGGCGCTGGTAGTTTGGAATGGGTGTGTCGCGCAACTGCAAAAGCTGTCGATGCAGCTGTTCTGCATCGCCGGAGCCTGTTTTGCCATGCGTTAACGCCAGCCACTCGAGAATGCCCTTGACGCTGGCTTCGGCAGAAGACGGGGGGTTATGCTCAGGTACGCGAATCATGATCGACGCAGAATAACAAAAATTTACACTTTCGCCATTGATACGCTGCTGGTGACTCAGGCCGCTCCGTCTTCCGCTTGTATTTCGACATTCCTAAGTGGCTTGTTTTTTCGTGATAAAGCGCTATAATTCCGGGTCTTTTTTCCAGCTAACGAAAGTATTCCCCATGGTTGTTATCCGTCTTGCCCGTGGTGGCGCCAAGAAGCGTCCGTTCTACAACATGGTTGTTACCGATTCCCGCAATCGTCGTGACGGCCGTTTCGTTGAGCGTATCGGCTTCTACAACCCGGTTGCTTCCGGCAAT
>CAIYYE010000607.1 GCA_903930395.1 uncultured beta proteobacterium | reverse complement strand
GGCACGCTGTTCGAGGAATTCGGCTTCCATTACTACGGCCCGATCGACGGCCACGATCTCGACGCCCTGATCCCGACCCTGGAAAACCTCAAGAAACTCAAGGGTCCGAAGTTTCTCCACGTCATCACCAAGAAGGGCCAGGGCTACAAGCTGGCCGAGAACGATCCCATCCTCTATCACGGCGTTGGCAAGTTTGCCGCCTGCGATGGCATCCAGTCGGCCAAGGGACCGGCCAAGCTGACCTACACGCAGGTCTTCGGCGACTGGCTGTGCGACATGGCCAAGGCTGACTCCCGCCTCGTCGGCATTACCCCGGCCATGCGTGAAGGTTCGGGCATGGTGCGCTTCTCGGCCGAGCATGCCGACCGTTATTTCGATGTCGGCATCGCCGAACAACACGCCGTGACGTTTGCCGCCGGCCTCGCCTGCGAAGGGCTGAAACCGGTCGTCGCCATCTATTCGACCTTCCTGCAACGCGGCTACGACCAGTTGGTGCACGACGTCGCCCTGCAGAACCTGCCGGTCATTTTCGCAGTCGACCGCGGCGGTCTGGTGGGTGCCGATGGCCCGACCCATCACGGCACCTTCGACCTCTCCTTCGTCACCTGCATCCCCAACATGGTGGTCATGGCACCTGCCGACGAAGCAGAATGTCGCCAGATGCTGTCCACCGCCTACACCCTGGATGGCCCGAGCATGGTGCGCTACCCGCGCGGCAGCGGCACGGGCAAGCTACCCACGGCCGATCTCGAGACGCTGCCCGTCGGCAAGGGTGAAATTCGCCGGAGGGGCAAGGATGTCGCACTACTCGCCTTCGGTAGCCTGGTCCCCGCTGCGCTGGCCGCTGGCGAGGAAATCGACGCCACTGTGGTCAATATGCGCTTCGTCAAGCCGCTCGACATCGAACTGATTGTCGAACTGGCCGGGAACCATTCCTTGCTCGTCAGCGTCGAAGAAAACGCTGTGATCGGCGGTGCTGGCTCGGAAATCGAGCGCGTGCTGGCGGAACGGGGTTTGTCGGTGCCGGTTTTGCGCCTCGGCCTGCCCGACCGCTTCATCGACCACGGCGAACAAGGCCAGTTACTGGCCGAACTTGGCCTCGACAAGGACGGTATTGTGCGCAGCGTGCGTCGCCGGACCAACCCATAATAATTTACTGAAGAACAGCTCATGAATACCCCGAACAGCCCTATCGCCGACGTCCAGAACACCGTCGACACCCGCCACATCGCGATCAACAAGGTTGGTATCAAGTCGATCCGCCACCCGATCAAGGTTCAGGACAAATCGACCGGCGTCCAGCACACCATCGCCATGTTCAACATGTATGTCGGCCTGCCGCACAATTTCAAGGGCACCCACATGTCGCGCTTCGTGGAGATTCTCAACAGCCACGAACGCGAGATTTCGGTCGAAAACTTCCCGGTCATGCTGCGCGACATGGTCGCCAAGCTCGAAGCCGAAACCGGCCATATCGAGATGAATTTCCCCTACTTCATCAACAAGACGGCGCCGATTTCGGGCGTCCAGAGCCTGATGGACTACGACGTCACCTTCATCGGTGACATCTGCCACGGCGAGATCGCCACCTCGGTCAAAGTCGTCGTGCCGGTCACCAGCCTGTGCCCCTGCTCCAAGAAGATTTCCGAATACGGCGCGCACAATCAGCGCTCGCACGTCACCGTCACCGCGCGCACCAATGATTTCGTGTGGATTGAGGAAATCGTCCAGCTCGTCGAACAG
>CAIYYE010000606.1 GCA_903930395.1 uncultured beta proteobacterium | reverse complement strand
GCTTTGAGGTCCATGACGTCGAGGCCGATACCGGCTGAGGCGAAGGGGCGGAGCAGGGGGCCGGGCGGGAAGCGCAGACTTTTGCCGGTGCCGAGCAGGATGATTTCGGTGCCGAGGCCAAGCAGGATGTTCATGTCGGCTTCGCTCAGGGTGCTGACCGTGGCGGTGGTCCAGGCGGGCACGATGGATTCCGGCAGGAGGATCAGGTTTTTTTCGTGTTTTTCGCCGTTGACGGCCGCATAGTCGTCACCGTAAGCGGTGAACAGGTTGAGTCCTGCGGTGTTTGAAATGTGAAGTTTCACTGCGCGATCATTCCGAAAAGTCCGCCAAAATTGCGGTGCACCATGCGATAAAGTAGGATTATACCTTTGGCCCCTGCGGGCCATACGCCGTCACGCTGGAAGATTCCCATGAAACACGTCAAGAAGTCCGCCAAACTCGCCAACGTCTGCTACGACATTCGCGGCCCCGTGCTGCAAAAAGCCAAGCAGATGGAGGAAGAAGGCCACAAGATCATCAAGCTGAATATCGGCAATCTGGCCGCGTTCGGCTTTGATTCGCCTGAAGAAATTCAGCAGGACATGATTCGTAACCTGCCCAATGCGGCGGGCTACACGGACTCCAAGGGTATTTTCGCGGCGCGCAAGGCGATCATGCACTACACCCAGCAGAAAGACATCAAGGGTGTGACGCTGGACGACATCTACGTCGGCAACGGCGTCTCCGAACTGATCGTCATGGCGATGAATGCGCTGCTCGATGCCGGTGACGAGGTGCTCGTGCCGGCCCCGGATTATCCTTTGTGGACGGCGGCGATCAGCCTTTCCGGCGGTACGCCCAAGCATTACCTGTGCGACGAGAGCAAGGGCTGGATGCCGGATCTCGACGATATCCGCAGCAAGATCAACAGCAATACCAAGGCGATTGTCATCATCAATCCCAACAATCCGACTGGTGCGCTGTATCCGGACGACCTGCTGCACGAAATCATCGACATCGCCCGCAAGCATCACCTGACGATCTATGCCGACGAGGTGTACGACAAGGTGCTGTACGACGGCGTCAAGCACACCTCGATTGCCGCACTGGCCGAGGACGTGCTGATGATCACCTTCAACGGCCTGTCGAAGAACTATCGCTCCTGCGGCTATCGCGCCGGCTGGATGGTGGTGTCCGGCGACAAGCGCCATGCCAAGGATTACATTGAAGGCCTCGACATGCTCGCCTCGATGCGCCTGTGCGCCAATGCGCCGGGCCAGCATGGCATCCAGACGGCACTGGGCGGCTACCAGAGCATCGACGACCTGATCAAGGAAGGCGGTCGCCTGCGTCGGCAGCGTGATATCGCGCATGAACTGATTACAGCCATTCCAGGCGTCAGTTGCGTCAAGCCGAAGGCAGCGCTGTACATGTTCCCGAAGCTCGATCCCGTGATTTATCCGATCAAGAACGACCAGCAGTTCATCAGCGAACTGCTGCAGGAAGAAAAAGTCCTGCTCGTCCAGGGCTCGGGCTTCAACTGGCCGCACCCGGACCACTTCCGCCTCGTCTTCCTGCCACACGAGGATGACCTGCGCGAAGCCGTCGGCCGCATTGCCCGCTTCCTTGAAAACTACCGCAAACGTCACGGCACCAATTAACAGTTTCCACCGGCGCCATTTACCAATAACCAATTACCCATTACTGAACAAAAAATGAATCCTATCAATGTTGGCCTTATCGGCATCGGCACCGTCGGCGGTGGCACCTGGACTGTTCTGAAGCGCAATGCGGAGGAAATTACGCGTCGCGCCGGGCGTCCGATCCGGATTACGGCTGTGGCCGACAAGAATGTCGAGCTGGCCAGGCAGATCACTGGCGGCGAGGCTCGCGTTACCGATGATGCTTTCTCGCTGGTCAATGATCCGGAAATCGACATCATCGTCGAACTGATCGGCGGCTACGGCGTGGCCAAGGAAGTGGTCATGCAGGCCATCGCCAATGGCAAGCACGTGGTCACTGCCAACAAGGCGCTGCTCGCCGTGCATGGCACCGAGATTTTCAGTGCCGCCCAGGAAAAGGGCGTCATGGTTGCCTTCGAAGCGGCTGTGGCCGGCGGCATCCCGGTCATCAAGGCGCTGCGCGAAGGCCTCAGCGCCAACCGCATCGAATGGGCTGCCGGCATCATCAACGGCACGACCAATTTCATCCTCTCCGAAATGCGCGACAAGGGCCTGTCCTTTGACGACGTGCTCAAGGAAGCCCAGCGTCTGGGTTACGCCGAAGCCGATCCGACCTTCGACATCGAAGGTGTCGATGCCGCCCACAAGGCGACGCTGATCGCGTCCATCGCTTTCGGCATTCCGGTCCAGTTCGACAAGGCCTACATCGAAGGTATCACCAAGCTCGAAGCATCCGACATCAAGTACGCCGAACAGCTCGGCTACCGCATCAAGCTGCTCGGCATCGCCAAGCGTCGCGAGAAGGGTATCGAACTGCGCGTCCATCCGACCCTGATCCCGGCCAAGCGCCTGATCGCCAATGTCGAAGGCGCCATGAATGCCGTGCTCGTCAAGGGCGACGCCGTCGGCGCCACGATGTACTACGGCAAGGGTGCCGGCGCCGAGCCGACCGCTTCCGCCGTCATCGCCGACCTCGTCGATGTCACCCGTCTGGCCACTGCCGATGCTGCCCACCGCGTGCCGCATCTCGCCTTCCAGCCGGATGCCATGTCCAATCTGCCTATCCTGCCGATGAGCGAGATCGAGACCGGTTACTACCTG
Source organism: uncultured beta proteobacterium (assembly GCA_903930395.1). Classification (GTDB taxonomy): domain Bacteria; phylum Pseudomonadota; class Gammaproteobacteria; order Burkholderiales; family Rhodocyclaceae; genus Azonexus. Next base: position 218 of record CAIYYE010000606.1, on the reverse strand, counting down.
CGCCTGCGCGTTGAGGACAAGCCGGGCGTCCTGGCTGACGTGACGCGCATTCTGGCCGACCAGGGCATCTCCATCGATGCCATGCTGCAGCGCGAGCCGGAAGAAGGCGAGGGCGAGACCGACATCATCATCCTCACCCACGTCTGCAAGGAAAGCGCCGCCGATGCGGCCATTGCCAAGATCGAAGGCCTCTCCGCCCAGAAGGGCAAGGTCAAGCG
>CAIYYE010000605.1 GCA_903930395.1 uncultured beta proteobacterium | reverse complement strand
TTCAACATGACCAAGCAAGTCTCCGCCAAGATGGCCGAGCGCGGCTGGGGTCGTATCGTTAACATCTCCTCCGTCAACGGCGTCAAGGGTCAGGCTGGCCAGACCAACTACTCCGCTGCCAAGGCTGGCGTGATCGGCTTCTCCAAGGCACTGGCTGCCGAACTGGCCGCCAAGGGCGTGACCGTCAACGTCATCTGCCCGGGCTACGTTGCCACCAAGATGGTTATGGCGATCAAGCCGGAAGTTCTCCAGTCGATCATCGACACCGTGCCGATGAAGCGCCTTGCCAAGCCGGAAGAAATTGGTGGCGCCTGCGCCTACCTGGCTTCTGACATCGCTGCCTTCATGACCGGCGCGACGATGAACATCAATGGTGGTCTGTACTACCAGTAATGCGCAGAACAGCCTTGTGACTTTCGGCATGAAATATTGCTGAAATTTTGCAATGCAACAGAAACGGGCGCCCTGATGCGCCCGTTTTTTTTGCTATAATGTTGCACTGCACACAAAACTGTCCTGAAGGATCAAAGCATGTCGGAACCGGTACGCCTGATCAAGAAATACCCCAATCGTCGTCTTTACGATACAAAGACGAGTGCGTACATCACGCTTGGTGACGTCAAGGAACTGGTGCTCAAGTTCGAGGTTTTCAAGGTGCTTGATGCCAAGACCGACGAGGACCTGACGCGCAGTATCCTGCTCCAGATCATTCTCGAAGAAGAGTCCGGCGGCATGCCGCTGTTCTCGAGCGAACTGCTTTCCGGCTTCGTCCGTTTCTATGGCAGCACGATGCAGGGCATGCTCGGCAAGTACCTCGAAAACAACATGAAGACCTTCGTTGATTTCCAGGGCAAGTTGCAGGAGCAGTCGCGGACCATGTATGGCCCGAACGGTGGTGACAATACCCACATGCAGACGGATTTCTGGAACCAGTTCCTGAATTTCCAGCAGCCGGCCATGCAGAACATGATGACAGCCTATATGGATCAGTCAAAAAAAATGTTCCAGTCCATGCAGGATCAGATGCAGACCCAGACGCGGACGATGTTCACCGGCTTCCAGTACAACCCGGGCGACAAGACGGAGTAGTCGCGTGCCGGGCTTTGCCCGGAAATTTCAGGAATGCCCGGCGCTTTCCTTGAACGGCAAGTCGTATATTCGGTCACAATCTCCTTTTGAGTCTTTGACTGGAGATTTCGCATGACCGAACTTTTTTCCCCGGCACGTTTCGGCGCCATCGAACTCAGTAATCGCGTCGTCATGTCCTCGCTGACACGCAATCGCGCCGGAGCCGGCAATGTGCCGACCGATCTGGTCGCCGAATACTATCGTCAGCGCGCCAGCGCCGGCCTGATTCTGACCGAAGCATCACCCATCTCGCCGGAAGCCCATGGCTATCCCCGCACCCCCGGCATCCATAGTGGCGAGCAGATCGCCGGCTGGCAAAAAGTGACTAAGGCCGTGCATGCGTCAGGCGGCAAGATTGCCATCCAGCTCTGGCACGTTGGGCGTATTTCGCATCCCGATCTGCAGCCCGGCGGTGCGCTCCCGGTTGCCCCTTCAGCCATCAAGGCCGCAGGGCAGGTGTTTACCGGGCAGGAAATGAAGGATTTCGTCACGCCGCGCGCGTTGGAAACGGCAGAGATTCCCGGCCTTGTGGCCAGCTATGCGCAGGCAGCGCGTAATGCCATGGCGGCCGGCTTTGATGGCGTCGAGGTGCATGCCGGCAACGGCTACCTGCTCGACCAGTTCCTGCGTTCATCAAGCAACCAGCGTACCGACGCCTATGGTGGCAACAAGGAAAACCGGGCACGTCTCCTCCTTGAAGTGCTGGCTGCCGTGTGTGCAGCCATCGGCAGCGACCGCGTTGGTGTGCGTCTGTCGCCGGTGACGCCGTTCAACGATGTCAGTGACGAGAATCCGCAGGCAACGTTCGAGTACGTGGTCGAGCAACTCAATGCCTTCAAGCTCGCTTTTCTCGATGTGCTGCAGGGCGCTGGTGGTGCCCCGCAGGACCAATGGCTGGCTTTCGACTATGACCGGCTGCGCGCCACCTACAAGGGCAATCTGATCCTCAACAACGGCTACGATTTTGCCAGTGGCACGGATGCGGTAAAGAGTGGCCGCGCCGATGCCATTGCCTATGGCCGCCTGCTGCTGGCCAATCCCGATCTGCTCGAGCGCTTCCGGCGTGGTGGTCCGTTCAACCAGCCGGATTACGAAAAGCTCTATATGGGCGAAGAGAAGGGCTACACCGACTATCCGACGCTGTAGCCGGGGCACAGAAAAATGGCCGTGGGAAACGGCCATTTTTTACGCTGCGCAGTCCTTTTACAAGACGATCTGCGCGCCCAGTTCGACGACGCGATTGGATGGGATCTTGAAATAAGTCGTAGCACTGCCCGCGTTGCGGAACATGGCGACGAAGAGCAGTTCACGCCAGTAAGCCATTTCCGAGCCGAGCTTGGGGATGAGTGTTTCACGGCCGAGGAAGAATGACGTATCCATCATCTCGATATCCAAGCCGGCATTCCGGCACAAGGCGAGGGCGGCTGGAATATCCGGTTCATCCTTGTAGCCGTACTGGACGATGACCTGCGAGAAATTGCCGGCCAGCTTGCGCACTTCGATGCGGTCGATATCCGGTACATAGGGGACATCGAAAACCGAGACGCTGAGGATGACCACCTGTTCGTGCAGGGTCTTGAAGTGTTTTAGACTGTGCAGCATGGCGTGGGGTACCGTTTCGGGATTCGGCGTCATGAAGATGGCCGTGCCGGGAACGCGCTCGATACCGCTGCCTGCCATGTCTTCGATGAAGGGCTTGAGTTCCAGCGCGTCGGCAGCCAGGCGCTCGTGGAGCAGTTCGCGACCACGCTTCCAGGTCGTCAGCAGGATGAAAACGCCAAGCCCGAAGACGAGCGGGAACCACCCGCCATCGGGAATCTTGACCGAATTGGCGAGAAAGAAACCGAGGTCGATGACAATGAAGGGCAGGGCCCCGAGGACGGCGCGCCAGGGGCTCCATTCCCAGAGCCGGATGGCAACGGCGATGGCCAGGAGGTTGGTGATCAGCATCGTGCCGGTCACAGCGATACCGTAGGCCGCAGCGAGATTCGATGAACTGCCAAAGCCGATGACCAGGCCGATGATGGCGATGAGCAGCAGCCAGTTGATCGCCGGCAGGTAAATCTGGCCGATCTCGCGGTCCGAGGTGTGCTGGATCTCAAGGCGCGGCGTGTAGCCGAGCTGAATGGCCTGTTGGGTGATCGAGAAGGCGCCGGAGATGACCGCCTGCGACGCGATGATGGTGGCAACCGTGGACAGGATGACCAGCGGATAGATCGCCCATTCCGGTGCCATCAGGTAGAAGGGATTCGTGACCGCCTCCGGATTGTCGAGGAGTAGCGCCCCCTGGCCGAAGTAGTTGATGACCAATGCCGGCAGCACGTAGCCCAGCCAGGCATACTGGATCGGCTTGGCCCCGAAATGGCCCATGTCGGCATACAGCGCCTCGGCGCCGGTGATGCAGAGGACGACAGCGCCCAGCGCAAAAAAACCGAGCGCCGAGTTGCCGAACAGGAAGTTGATGCCATAAACGGGGTTGACCGCCGCCAGGACTGCCGGGTGTTCGATGATGGACATGCCGCCGAAGATGGCCAGCACGGCAAACCAGATCAGCATGATCGGCCCGAACAGGGCGCCAACGCTGGCCGTTCCCCGACGTTGGAAGAAGAACAGGCCGACCAGGATGATCAGCGTGATTGGCTGGATGTAGGGTTTGAAAGCCGGGGTGATCAGTTCCAGGCCTTCAACAGCCGAGAGGACGGAAATGGCCGGCGTGATCACGCCGTCGCCGTAAAACAGCGCGGCACCGAAGAGGCCGAGGGCAATCAACACCTTATGTCTTTTCGAGGCCGGGTCGCCCTTGTGCAGGGCCAGTGTCATCAGGGCGATGATGCCGCCTTCACCCTTGTTGTTGGCGCGCATGATGAAGGAGACGTACTTCAGCGTAACGACGACGAGCAGCGACCAGAGAAAGAGCGAGAGCACGCCGAGGACGTTGTCCGGCGCGATCGGCACCGGGTGGTGGGTGCCGCCGAAAACTTCCTTGATGGCGTAGAGGGGACTGGTCCCGATGTCGCCATAGACGATGCCGAGGGCGGCCAGCGTCAGCGTGGCGAGGCGCTTGTTATCTTTCAGATGCATGATTTTCCTTACGGCTGGAAGCGGTAGCCGACGCCGGTTTCGGTCAGGAAATGGCGGGGCTGGGTCGGGTCGATTTCAAGTTTCTGGCGCAGGTGGCCGACATAGACGCGCAGGTAGTGGCTGCTCTCGACATAGGATGGCCCCCAGATCTCGCGCAGCAGATTGCGTTGGGTCAGCACCTTGCCGGGGTGGCCAAGCAGGGTGGCCAGCAGGCGATATTCGATGGGCGTCAAATGTACGGTTTCGTCCCCGCGCAACACCAGGCGTCGGGACAGGTCGACGGTGACATTGCCGAATTCGACCACGGGACTGACGCCGTCACCGTTGCGGAGGCGCCGGCGGAGCAGGGCGCGAATGCGGGCACGCAGTTCGCCGACACTGAACGGCTTGGTCAGGTAATCGTCGGCACCGGCATCGAGCGCATCGATCTTGTCGTTTTCCTGGGTGCGGGCCGAGAGGATCAGTATGGGCACTTCCGACCATCCGCGCAGGTCGCGGATCAGGTCGATGCCGTTGCCGTCCGGCAGGCCGAGATCAAGGATGAGCAGGTCGGGCTTTTGTACCCCGGCTTCAACCAGGCCGCCAGCGATTGTTTCCGCCTCGATCACCGAGCACCCTTCTTCCTCGATCGCGACCCGGACGAAGCGGCGTATGGTCTTTTCATCCTCGATCAGCAGCACCCTGGGTTTGGGCGTATTCATACGCTTTCCTCCTCAAGGATGGGCGGCGTGCCGCGGGGCAGCGTGAAACTGATGCGGGCGCCACCTTGCGGGCGGTTTGCAGCGTGGATCGTGCCGCCATGCGCCTCGACGATGGCCCGGCAGATGGCCAGCCCGAGGCCGGTGCCCGGTTTGCCGGCGACGCTCTCGTCACGTACGAACATGTCGAACAGTCGATCATTGTTGTCGCTTGCAAACCCCGGGCCACGGTCACCTACCTCAACCTCGACATAGTCACCCGCCAGGCGGGCGACGACGTCCAGGTTGGTATTGGCCGGTGCGTATTTGGCGGCGTTTTCAAGCAGGTTGCAGAAAACCCGCTCGAGCAATACCGCATCGAATTCGAGCAGTGGCAGATCCGCCGGCAAGCTCACCTTGACCGGGTGGGCAACGAGCGCGCTGCCGATGAGCTTGATGCTGGCGCCGATCACTTCCTCCAGCGGTTGCCATTCGCGGCGCAGATTGATTTCACCCGCATTGAGGCGCGCCATGTCGAGCAAGTTGCCGACCAGATTGGCCAGACGGGCGGCCTGTTCATGCATGGACTGGGCACTTTCCAGCGCCACGGTCGGCAAGGGGGGCTTGATCAGGAAGAGCGAATCGGCCAGCCCGACCAGTGCCGTCAGGGGGGTCCGCAAGTCGTGGGAAAGCGCTGAAAGGATGGAACTGCGCAGTCGTTCGGAAACCATCTTGAGCTGCGTTGACTGGGCCACATCGACGTAATGAAGACGCTCAAGGGCAATGCCGATCAGCGAAGCCAGGGCCTCAAGCAGGGCGACATCGTCGTCTGCCACACTCGGTACATCTGTCCGGAAAGCGATGGCGAGGACGCCACGGGTTCGCATGGATGCGCGGAGCGGCAGGTAAAGTGCCGCATAGCCGCTGCCGGAGAGCTCGTGATTGCGGACCGTCGTGCCGCTGTCTTCGGCAATCCTGGCCAGCAGCGGGTCAATCTTGCAGGGTGTGCCGGCTGCCGCGACGACTGGATGAGCATGATCTTCGGGCAACAGAATGAGCGAATCAGCCTCGAGCTGCTCGTGCGTGAAGCTTTGGGCAATGTCGACGACCTGGGCCTGGGTCAGGGCGCCGGCCAGCATTCGGGCGGCGTCATACAGTGCCCGCGTACGCCGCTCGCGCATCTGTGCCTCGCGCGCCTTCTGCTTCAGGCCGGCAGCCAGTTGGCCGGTGATCAGACCGGTAGCCAGCATGACGGAAAAGGTGATCAGATACTGGATGTTTTCAACTGCCAGGGAAAAGCGCGGCGGGACGAAAAAGATATCGAAGAGAAGCACACTGAGGATCGATGCCAGCACAGCAGCACTGCGCCCAAGGGTGATCGCCACCAGCAATACGGTCAGCAGGAAAAGCATGACGATATTGGCCAGGTCGAGATGGCCGAGCAGTGGCGTCGCCAGGAGCGTTGTCGCGGTGCAGGCCGCAACCGTCAGCAGCAGGCGCTGCGAAGACTTTAACTTCTCCGAAAATGGCGCATCCACAGGATATTCGCTAGTCATGGTTTTCTTTCTGCAGCAGGACATTTCCAGCCTAGGTGATCGCATCTATAAACGCTGAATATTCTCGCCATTGCCGCGTAAAAATGTTGTAAAAGTTCGCGCCTCTCAAGCTTTCCGGGATGACTTCTCCGGCGTGCCCAAAATCAGGGACTAAAATGCACGGATATTTCATATCGCAAGCCGGAGTTTTCCATTGAGTACCTTGTCCTTCGATTGGCCTCAAAGCGCTGCTGAATTGCTTGCCAGGTCAAGACATGGCGTTGATCTCGCCAAGTTGATCATGGATGGAAACAGCGCCATCGACTCCTGGCTGATTGCGCATCGCGTGCTGCCGGCCTTGTCTGAAAAGGGCCTGGCGACGCTTTGCTTCAGCCTGAATTTCCAGCATCAGGAAAAACGCTCGGCATCGTGCATCCCACTACCCGACGGGACGGCCTTCATGTGCAATGCGCTTGGCTTGTGGTCGTCGCTCGAGGCGCCGGAGGCGGTCGCCGAGATTCAGTACCTTGGTTCGCGTTATGCGCCCGGCGATCATTGGCTGGGCAGTTTCGAGGCCAGCCTGTGCCTGCCAGACGGGAGCAGTCGCCCGCTGAAGCCGGGCGAAGTAGCCCGCTTCTGGGTGGAACAGACCGGGGTCAGGCTGAGCGGTTTCGCCTCCGGCTTATTCGATCAGCTCGAAGCGATCGGACATGGGGTTGCCGACAAGGTATTTACGACCCAGGGCCGCCTTGGGCTGTAGCCGGGCTTATGGCCTGACGGGCTGAAAGCCGAGGCCGGGGAAGTGCGGCAGTAGTATGTAACCCTTGGTGACGACAGGTGTCGTGCCGGTATCCGTAACCATCCAGTCAGCCGTCGCCAGCCCGTGAACGGCATCCGGCGCCACGGCGGCAGCCAGATGGGCGCAAGCGAGCAGGCCGCAGGCGCTTTCCAGGCTGGAGGTGACGATCACCTCGACCCGCGAAGCGCGGGCGCGCAAGGCCAGTTCGACGCAGGCAAGGAGGCTGCCATGGCGGGCCGGCTTGATGACGATACGACCCACTGGCGGGTGGTGGAAGAAGTCTCGGTCAAGCAGGTCGACCGATTCATCGATAGCCAGCGGGAAGGCGGCCTCCGCCTGCAATTTTGCCAGCAAGGCAGGCGTCGGTTCGGCCAAGGGCTCCTCCAGACCTTCGACCGGCAGGCCGGCGCAGGCCGCGATGAACGATAGTGCATCGGCGAAGCGCCAGGCGCGGTTGGCATCGAGGCGCAGGCGCAATGAGGCCGGGAGATGGCTGGCCAGTTGGTGCAGGGCAGCGATTTCATCGGCGACTGGATGCACCCCGAGTTTCAGTTTGACCATGGAAAAACCTGCCCCGGCGGCGGCTTCAAGCAGGTCGGGGGTGATGGTCAGAATCGCTCCGCAATTCTGGTTGACGGCAATCCGGCTGATCGCTGGCTCGCCGCTCAGCCAGGCATTGAGCGGCAGGCCGGCTTGCTGGGCGACCAGGTCAAGTTGCGCCGTTTCTTCGGCGAAGGCCGTGGCCGCTGTCTCGGTCACGCCGAAGTCGGGAAGGGGGGCGCAGTCGCCCCAGCCAGTCAGGCCATCCGCCGATTGCAGGCGAAACAGGCGGCCGTGGCGCTCATCGATTTCACCGCGGCTGGTCTGCCACGGGCGACTGAGCGGCAGGGTGTAGGGCAGCCAGTCGGCGGTGACGAGTTTCACGGCCGTTTGCGATACTTGCCGAAATCGGGTGGGCGGCGTTCAAGCCAGGCATTGCGGCCTTCCTGGCCTTCCTCGCTCATGTAGAACAGGCCGGTGGCGTTGCCGGCCAGTTCCTGGATGCCGGCCAGCCCGTCGGTGTCGGCGTTGAAGCCGGCCTTGATCATGCGCAGCGCCATGGGCGACAGCTTGAGCATGTCGCGGCACCAGCTGACGGTTTCTTCTTCCAGCTTGTCGACAGGCACGACGGCATTGACCAGCCCCCAGTCCAGGGCCGTGGCGGCGTCGTACTGGCGGCAGAGCAGCCAGATTTCCTTGGCCCGCTTGAGGCCGATGGTGCGCGCCATCAAACCGGCACCCAGGCCCGCATCGAAGCTGCCGACGCGCGGCCCGGTCTGGCCGAAGCGGGCGTTGTCGGCGGCAATCGAGAGGTCGCAGACGAGGTGGAGGACGTGGCCGCCGCCGATGGCAAAACCGGCAACCATGGCGACGACCGGCTTGGGCAAACGGCGAATCTGCATCTGCAAATCAAGGACATTGAGGTGGGGTGTGCCGCCTTCGTCGATGTATCCCTCAGCCCCACGTACTTTCTGGTCGCCACCGGAACAGAAGGCCTCATGCCCGGCGCCGGTCAGAATGATGGCGCCGATGCTGTTGTCACGATGTGCCCGGTGAAAGGCATCGATCAGTTCGTTGACGGTTTCCGGGCGAAAGGCATTGCGGCGCTCGGGCCGGTTGATCGTGATTCTGGCGATGCCCTCGGCCGTGTCGTAAAGGATATCGCCATAGGTGTGGGCGCTTTGCCAGCAGATGCGGTCGGTCATGTTTGCGGTGGTGAATGGCGAAGTGGCAAAGTATAGCGGGGGCCGCGGCAGCCGATCAGTTTCCTGTTGCCTGCCTTGACCCCGATAGCCATTTGAAGAGGGTCGTGAACAGCACTTCGGGCTTGACCGGTTTGCCGATATGTTCATCAATGCCGGCGGCCAGGCACTGTGCCTTGTCGTCGGAAAATGCATTGGCGGTCAGGGCGAGGAGCGGGATGCTTTCTCCACCGGGGATGGCACGGATGGCCCTGGCCGCCTCGATGCCGTTCATGTTCGGCATGCGCAAGTCGAGCAGAACCAGCCGGTAGTCGGATTGTTTGAACATGGCGACGGCTTCGACGCCATCATTGGCGATGTCGACGACGAGGCCGACGGATTCCAGCAACTCCCGGGCTACCGCCTGATTGATCGGTTCATCTTCGGCGAGCAGGATGCGCGCCCCGGCATGGGCGGCCTGCAGTCTTTCTTCAATGGTCGGCGGCAATTCACTGGTGATGACCGTGGAATCGAGCACCTTTTCGAGCCGGACAGCGAACCAGAAAGTGCTGCCTGCGCCGGGCTGGCTATCGACCCCGATGCTGCCGCCCATGAGCTGGACAAGGCGCTTGCAGATCGCCAGCCCCAGTCCCGTGCCACCATATTTTCGGGTGGTCGAACTATCGGCCTGCTCGAAGGCATTGAACAGTCGCGGCTGATCTTCGGCTGCGATGCCGATGCCGGTATCGCGCACCTCGAAGTGAACCAAGGCCGCCTGCGGGCTGTCTTCAACCAGTTGTGCGGAGACGGTAATCACGCCGCTGTCTGTGAATTTGATGGCGTTGCTGGTCAGATTGAGCAGGATCTGCCCCAGGCGGATTGCATCTCCCCTGAACTTGCCGGGCAGGCTGGATGGCCAACTGATTTCCAGGGGCAGCCCTTTTTCGTGAGCCGCCGTGCTTGCCTGCAATTCCAGGGTGCCGAGAAGCGTCGATAAATCGAAATCGACGAGGTCGAGTTCCATGCGTTCGGCTTCGATCTTGGAGATGTCCAGCACATTCTTGATGATGCCGAGCAGATGCTCGGATGCCATCCTGAGCTTGTTCAGCTGATCGATCTGGACGGCATCAGTGGCACGGCGCAGGGCCAGGGTGGTCATGCCCATGATGCCGTTCATCGGCGTGCGCAGCTCATGGCTCATGTTGGCGAGGAAGGTGCTCTTCGCACGATTGGCCGACTCGGCGGCCTCCTTGGCGATGGACAGGGCGGCGGTTCGTTCTTCGACCAGTTTTTCAAGATGGTCGCGGTGTCGCGCCAACTCGTTCTCGATCTGCTTGCGCTCGGTGATGTTGCGCCCGGAGCCTACGGTGCCGATGAGCTTGCCATTTTCGTCATAGAACGGCGCCTTGCGCACTTCCAGGCAAAGATGGGTACCCTTGACGTTGCCGAATTCCTCGAACGACGACGGCTGGCCGCGTTCGAGCGTGATGCTGTCGCTGTCCTGACAAAGCTCGCCGAAGGTGTGCCAGGCCGGATCATCGGGATGGCTGGCACGCTGGCGGAGGGCAAAGAAGAGGTCGTTCTTGCCGACAGGCTCGTCGGTGTCGCGGGCGATCAGGAGTTCATCGCAGATGGCCCTGTTGGCGAACAGGTAGCGTTTTTCGAGATCTTTTGCCCAGATCATGTCGGGAACGTTGTCGCACATCAGGCGAAGCAGGGCGGCGAGCTGGCGCGATTGCTCCGTGCTGGTGGCCAGTTCTGCCGTACGTTCGACGATGCGTGCTTCAAGTTCCTTTTCGGAGCGTTCCAGCGCCTCTCGGGCGATTCGTTCGGCACTCAGTGCCTCGGCCTGGGCCAGCTCCTTGTCACGGCGCAAGGCGTGAATGCGGTTGGCCAGCGCAAAGGAGAAAAGCAGCATCTCAAAGGCGGAACCGATCTGTATGCCATAGGTGGTCAGCAGGTTGGTCGGCACCCAGTCCATGTTGCGCATGGCCAACATGACAGCACCCATCAGGAGCAAGGTCCAGGCCGTCAGGAATATGCCAGCCCCAAGCTG
>CAIYYE010000604.1 GCA_903930395.1 uncultured beta proteobacterium | reverse complement strand
GCAGGCATTCGACGCCAAGACGCATGTCGGCGAGGCGGCCGGCGGCATTGAGGCGGGGGCCGAGGAGGAAGCCGAGGTCGAAAGCGGTAGCACGCTTGGGGTCCCGGGCAGCAGCCTTGAAGAGGGCGGCAATGCCGGGCTGCATCTGACCGGCGCGCATGCGCTTCAAGCCCTGGCTGACGAGGATGCGGTTGTTGCGGTCAAGCTTGACGACGTCGGCGACGGTGCCCAGGGCGACGAGGTCGAGCAGGTTGGCGAAGTTGGGTTCGGGGCGTTCTGGGACATTGGGTGCAAACCAGCCGCGTTCGCGCAGTTCGGCGCGCAGGGCGAGCATGACGTAAAACATGACGCCGACGCCGGCGATGCATTTGGACGGGAAATCGCAGCCCGGCTGGTTGGGATTGACGATGCAATCAGCCTCGGGAAGGGTTTCGGCCGGCAGGTGGTGGTCGGTAATCAGCGTGGCGATGCCGTGCTGCTGGGCGCGGGCGACGCCTTCAAGGCTGGCGATGCCGTTGTCGACGGTGATGATGAGGTCGGGCGACTGTTGCGCGGCGACATCGACGATCTCTGGCGATAAACCATAGCCGAGCTTGAAGCGGTCAGGCAGCAGGAAATCGACATCGGCGCCGAGCGCCTTGAGGGCGCGCACACCGACGGCCGTGGCGGTGGCGCCGTCGCAGTCGTAGTCGCCGATGATCAGCATTTTCGCTTCGGCTTCGATGGCGTCGGCCAGCAGGTGGGCAGCCTCGGTGGCGTTGGTCAGGGCGGCGGGCGGGATCAGCGACTTCAGTTCGTAGTCGAGTTCGGCCTTGTCCTTGATGCCACGGGAGGCGTAAAGGCGGGCGAGCAGCGGGTGCAGGCCCTGCTGTTCGAGTTGCCAGACGACGCGGGGCGGGCTGCTGCGGGTTGTGAGCTTGGTCACGGGGTGTTTCCTTCGGCCAGTTCCTTGGCCATGGCTTGCAGCGGACGGGCCTGGCGCCAGAATTTCCAGCGGTCCTTGCCGTGCAGGGTCCAGGTTAGTTGGCCATAGATGGTCGGGGCGAGGATGGTCAGGGTGTCGACGCGACGGCCGAGTTCGCCGCGCAGCGGGACGAACCAGTCTTTTTCCAGCGCGTCGAAAGCGCTGCGCCAGCCGGGGCTGTCTTCCGTGAGGACCGACGGTAGCAGTGTGTCGAGGACGACGAGCTGGCTGGTATCTGCCTCGGCATCAGCGAGCAGGCTGCCCAGACTGGCCGCGGCGGGGAGCGACTCGATGTCGGCGGCGAGGGCGAGGCCGGTGGCCAGCGGGTTGTCACTCCAGACGGTGGAAAAATCCGGGCTGGCGACCTCGGTCAGCGCGCCGCCGCCCCACAGCCAGAGGCTGTTGACGGCTGGTTTGCCCTCGGCTTGCCGGCGGGTGTTGACCGGATGACCGTGCAGGAACATCTGAACTTCGTTGAGCCAGCGCGTCAGGAAGCCGTTCTTGTCGCTCAGTTCATTGTCCAGGCGGCGACCGGCAATGCTCGACAGCGGTTCGGCGTGGTGCGCGATGGGGCTGTGCAGTTGCAGGTACCAGCGGCGGGCGGTGGCGACGTGAAAGCGGCCGATGTCGGCGAATTCGCTGTTGAGCGCGGCGGCGATGGCCTGAGCTTCGTCGAGATCGAGGTCGAAGGCCCCGGCATCGGCGAGGACGATGCGTTCGTGGTGAAAGCGCAGGTGCACCGGGTCGGCGCATAGCCAGTGGCCGTCATCGCTTGTTGTCTGGCCGGCTTCACCGAGGCGGCGGAGGGCACCAAACGGCGCCTGGCTGAGGCCGAAGCGCGTGGCCAGTACGTCTTCATAAGCCTGACGCGGCTGGCGCGAAAAGTTGGCGCGGGCGGCCAGCCATTCGAAGCCGGGGGCAGCCAGTTTGCCGAGAGCCAGTTGGTCGTTCGGCTCGGGCCAGATCAATTCGGGGACAAGCAGGGTCAGGCGCACGGGCAGCAGGCAAGGGGTTGGTGACCAAAAAGTGTACCATAGCGACTTTCATTGCCCGGTGTTAGCTGCATGGCATTGCCTTATGAGCTGTTGATCGGTCTGCGCTATACGCGGGCCAAGAAGCGCAACCATTTCATTTCATTCATTTCGCTGATCTCGATGCTTGGCATCGGGCTGGGTGTTGCCGCGCTGATTGTCGTGCTGTCAGTCATGAATGGCTTCCAGAAGGAGTTGCGGACGCGCATTCTCGGCGTTGCCTCGCATATCCAGATCACCGGCATCAATGGTGAATTGCCGAACTGGACGCTGGTCGCCGAGCAGGCCATGAAGCATCCGGAAGTCCGGGCCAGCGCGCCCTTTGTCCAGTCGCAGGGGATGTTCAGCGTCGACGGACAGGTCAAGGGGACGCTGGTGCGCGGCATCCTGCCCGAGCAGGAGGACCGCGTCGCCGATTTTCGCAAGACCATCCAGAGCGGCAGTCTCGATGATCTGCGGCCGGGTGAGTTCGGGGTGGTGCTTGGTGCCGATCTGGCCCG
>CAIYYE010000603.1 GCA_903930395.1 uncultured beta proteobacterium | reverse complement strand
TGGTCGATGCCGGCGCGACGGAATCCCTGCTCGACCGCAACATCCGCATTCTCGAAGGCTGCGAAGTCGTGCTCTGCTCCAAGGTCGGTTACGAACCCTGGGCCAAGCTCGAAGCTGCCGGCATCGCGCCGAATGGCGAGCATGCCATGGAGCCGATCGAGGAAGCCGTCATGGCGGTGTACAAGGAAATTGCGGCGACCGGCAAGTTGCTCCCGCAAGCCGAAACTCTGAAGGTGGCGTAAATGGCACTCCAAATCACCGAATCCTGCGTCAATTGCTGGGCCTGCGTCGATGTCTGCCCGAACGATGCGATCTACGAAGACCGGCCGCACTTTCTCATCGACGATGGCAAATGCACCGAGTGCCTGGGCGATCACAGCGTGCCGCAATGCGCCGCGATCTGCCCGATCGAGATGGCCATCGTCAATGAACTGGGCGAGTTCCTGAACCCGCCCGGTTCGCTGACCGGCATCCCGATTGAAAAGCTGAAGGAATTCGGCCTGTGGCGGGAAGCCGCGTAATGGCCGTCGTCACCTTCTACGAAAAACCCGGCTGCAAGGGCAATCTGCGCCAGAAAACCCTGCTCGCTGCGGCCGGCCACACGGTCCAGGCCAAGAGCCTGAAAACCGAGCCGTGGACGGCCGACCGGCTGCTCGCCTTTCTCGGCAAGCTGCCGATCAGCGCCTGGTTCAACCCGGCCGCCCCGGACATCAAGTCGGGCGAAATCGTGCCGGAGAACCTCGGCTTCGAGGACGCCTTGCACATGCTGCTGCACAACCCCCTGCTCATCCGCCGTCCGCTCATGGAAATCGGCGAGGAAAGGCAGGTCGGCTTCGACATCGCGGCAGTCGACGCGTGGATAGGGCTGAAGAACGTCGATCTGCCGGAAGGCAACATCGAAGCCTGCGTGCACGGCCCCGAAGGCCACGGTAGCTGCGGCAGCCATGCCCATGATCACGAGGAAGAGGAAAGCAGCCATGGTCGCTGCGGCACTCACTGACAATGCCGTAGAAATCGCCCCGGGCGTCCACTGGGTGGGGGCCCTCGACCCGCATCTGCGCAGTTTCGACATCATCCTCAAAACCGCCAACGGGACGAGCTACAACTCGTATGTTGTACGCGGCGAGAATGGCGTGGCGATCATCGATACGGTGAAGGAGAACTTCGCCGACGATTTTTTCCGTCGACTCGAAACGGTGGCGAAGTACGAAGAAATCACCACCATCGTCCTCAACCACCTCGAACCTGACCACAGCGGCGCCCTGCCCGAGTTGCTCAAGCGCGCACCGCAGGCCAAGGTTTATCTGTCGAGCCGCGCCCAGATGATGCTCAAGGCGCTGTTGAAGCCGACCGGCGAGCCGCCACCCGAATACATTCCGGTCACCACCGACGACACCGTCGATCTTGGCGGCCGCACCCTGCGCTTCCTGCATACGCCTTACCTGCACTGGCCGGACACCCAGTGCACCTATCTTGAAGAAGAAGGCATCCTGTTTACCGGCGACATCTTCGGCTGCCATTTCTGCGACAACCGGCTGTTCAACGACACCGTCGGTGATTTCCGCTTTTCCTTCGAGTACTACTACGCCCACATCATGCGGCCTTTCCGCGAGTATGTGCTCGACGCCATTGCCCTGATCGAACCGCTGGACATCCAGCTCATCGCCCCGGCCCACGGCCCGGTGCTGCGCCACAAGCCGCGCGACTATGTACACCGCTATCGCGAACTGGCGACGCCGCGGCTGTTCAACGAAGCGCGCAGCGAAAAGACGCTGGTCGTCTTCTACCTTTCCGCTTACGGCAACACCCGGCGCATGGCCGAGGCTCTCGCCGCCGGTGCCGAGAGCCTGGGCGGCGTACGTGTTTCGCTCTACGACCTCGAAGGCGGCGAGGCCGACATCTTCACCGACCTGGTCGAGGAAGCCGACGGCCTGGCCTTCGGCAGCCCGACCATCAATGCCGACGCCGTCAAGCCGATCTGGGACCTGCTTTCCTCGCTCACCACCGTCAACGTCAAGGGCAAGCTCGGTGCGGCCTTCGGTTCCTACGGCTGGAGCGGCGAGGCCGTGCGCCTGATCGAGGACCGCCTGCGCGGCCTCAAGCTGCGCGTCCCGGTCGAGGGCCTGCGCATCAAGCTGGTGCCGGAC
>CAIYYE010000602.1 GCA_903930395.1 uncultured beta proteobacterium | reverse complement strand
CCCTTGCTTTTGGCCAGTTCCAGCATTTCCTTGACCAGCGGTTTGCCTTCGACGTCGTGCAGGTCGCTGGCGTTAGTGCCGACCCATTTCGGGTTCATGCCGTGGGCTTCGAACTTGCCGCTTTGCAGGTTGATGGCGAAAACGTAGAGGTCATCCTGGACAAAACGGCCGCGCGGGTTGTTGAAGCTTGCCGCTGCCTTGTCGATGCCGATTTTCTTGACTTCGCTGCTGGCGCTGTCGAGCAGCTTGCGGGCATCGTCGGCGCTTGAGCGGGGGGCGTAATAGCCGACGCCGAGAATGTACTCACCTTCACGGTGCAGCCAGGCGAATTTGGGTTCGACGTGGTTGTGCGTGCGGTTGAGCCACACATAGCGGATACGGGCTTCCTGCTGTTTTTCGGTGACCGCGATCATCTGGCGGAAGAGAGGGTTGCCGGCTGCGTCGACGCTGTCGAGCACCTTGAGTCCAACCAGCGTGTCGGGTGCTGCGCCGTTGGCGACGTAGGTTCCCTGACGGTCAATGACGTAGACGTAGAGGTCTTTTTTGACGAAAGCACCTTTGCGGTTATTGAATGCGGCCCAGGATTTTTCCGGGCCGTTGGCCTGCAGGTATTTGACCGCCTGGTCAAACATGGCGCGGGCTTCGCGCGGGGTCGAGTGTTCGGCAGCGCTGGCCATGCCTGAGAGGCACAGCGCGAGGCTGGCAAGGCTGAGACGGATGATTCGGTGGTACATCGATTTCTCCTTCTGATCGGCTTGAAATGTTCAAAAAGCGGGGTGCCGGTTCGACCCCCCGCTCTGGCAAAAATCAGCCTTTGTGCAGCTTGAATACCCAAACCGAACCGCCTTGCTCAAGGAAGTTCACGCGCTTGGCGACGTCGCCGCCCCAGAGCGGCACTGCACCGCCCCAGCCGGTGGTGACGGCGATCATTTGCTCGCCATCCTGTTCCCAGCTGACCGGCGGTGCAACGATGCCGGTGCCTGTCTGGAAGGACCACAGTTCCTTGCCGGTCTTGGCATCAACCCCTTTCAGGAAGCCTTCTGGAGTGCCGTAGAAAATCAGGCCGCCCGCCGTGGTCAGGACGCCACCCCACAATGGAGCGTAGTTCTTGTTTTCCCAGACGATCTTGCCGGTGGCCGGATCGACCGCACGCAGCACGCCGATATGGTCGTCGTGGATGGCCTTGATGGTGAAGCCAGCGCCGAGGTAAGCCGCGCCTTTCTTGTAGGAAACCGGCTCGTTCCAGATATCCATCGACCACTCGTTGGCCGGCACGTAGAAGAGGCCGGTTTGCGGGCTGTAGGCCATTTGCTGCTGGTTCTTGCCGCCGAGGAAGGACGGTGCCGAGAAGACGACCTTGCCCTTCTTGCCATCCGCACCTTGCGCCGGGTCGCCGGGGCGGCCTTCTTCAATGTAGTTCGGACGTCCGGTTTCCATGTTGTAGCCGCTCGCCCAGGTGATTTTCTTGACGAAGGGGAAGGCGTTCAACAGCTTGCCGTTGGTGCGGTCGTTGACGAAGAAGAAACCGTTACGGTCAGCCTTGCCACCCGCCTTGATGATTTTGCCGGTTTTCGGATCCTTGTAATCGAAGGAAACGAATTCGTTCACACCATCAAAGTCCCAACCGTCGTGCGGGGTGTTCTGGTAATGCCAGGCGATCTTGCCGGTGTCGGCGTCGATGGCGACGGTGGAGGCTGAGAACAGGTTGTCGCCCGGGCGCAGGTGGCTGTTCCACGGTGCGGGGTTGCCGGTGCCGGCGAAGATCAGGTTGGTTTCCGGATCGTAGGTCGCGCCGTTCCAGGTGGCTGCACCGCCGGTTTGCCAGAGGTCACCGGTCCAGGTGGCGTTGGTTGTGCCGGAGATGCCGTTTTCGATCTTCTCGTCACCCTTGAAGCTGTAACCCATGTGGCCTTCGACGGTTGGGCGGGTCCAGATCAGTTTGCCGGTTAGCGGGTCGCGGGCGTCGATGCGGCCGACGATACCGAATTCACCACCGGAAACGCCGGTAATCAGCTTGCCTTTGGCGATGATTGGGGCGGCGGTGGCGGAATAGCCGGCGGCGTAGTCGCCGAGCTTTTCCTTCCAGACAACCTTGCCGGTGTCCTGATTCAGCGCAACGAGTTGGGCGTCGAGCGTGGCGAAGATGACCAGATTGCCGTACAGCGCAGCACCCCGGTTGATCACGTCGCAACACGGCATGATGCCGTCGGGCAGGCGGTGTTCGTACTTCCACAGCTTCTTG
>CAIYYE010000601.1 GCA_903930395.1 uncultured beta proteobacterium | reverse complement strand
GCGAGTGCCGTGTTTGCGTCGCGCAAGCTCGCCTCCAGCGCTGTTAATTCTTGCACAAAGGGCAGGTTGGAAAAAAATTCGCCCAGCAGGACGGGGTCTTCCGAGAGCTCCTGCAACTGCTTGAGATTCAAATTGCCGATGCCAAACGACTGCGGCGGCGGCGGCGGCGGTATGGTCGCAGGCGTGCTCGCCGCAGACAGGCTCGCACCGCCACCCGGGGGCGGCGGTGGCGGGCGATTGGCAAAACCGCCGGTCTGTGCGGCCCCAAAAGGAACCGGCGCAGGTGGTTGCGTGATGACCGGCCCGGTCCAAAAGTGCGATGGAATAGGCCATGTGGATTGGCACACGCCGCAGGATTGCGATGGCACTTGGGGTGTCGGGCGCAATTTCAAGCACATAGCGCAGCACTAGCGGGATGCCGAAGCCTTCCTGAACCGTCGGGCTGCCGCCGAAAGACAACGACACCGAGAGTCCGTCTTCGTTGATGCCGTCAAGCACCCCCCACAGGCTGTCGATCATGGCCACAACCCGTTTGCCTCGATAACGGGACCGCAGCCAGGTGCCTTCCAGCAATTTCGGGCCATAGTCGTAGTTGCGGATCATCACCGGCTGCGGACCATCGACAATCGCCTGCGAGCAGCCGCCGATATAGGCGGGCGGGCACCACATTGACAGGAAGCGGGCTTCCAGATCGCCGCCCCCTGCCGCCGCACAGATCTCTTCGTAAAGCGGCACGAGTTCGGGCATGTGCTGACGCAAGGCGCGCCTGCTGGCCAGATAGGTCGACCGTTTGCGGATACCCTCACCTAGGAACCAGCGGCTGTAGCCGTGCCAGTGCCGGTCAAAGATCCGGCGCCATTTGGCACCGGGCCGATCTTCATCAATGGCATCGAAGGTGATTTCCATCGGGCAGCCTTTTTCGTGCGGGTCAGAGGATCTTGAACGATCCGGGTTGCGGGGCAGCCTGCATCTTGGTCTCGATGACAGATTTTCCAGCGTATAGCTTCTTGATGCCTCTGATCCAGTTCCGTGCCCGGTCATTCAACTCGAAATCATTGCCCATGACCCGGCCACGGGTAATGAGGATGCCCAGATCGGCCCCTTCATAACGGTAGTCGCCCGGCCCTGTAATCCGCAGGAAGAACGCCTCGCGTTCGCTGTCGATCGCTTGGCGGTCAAAATCGAACCGATCATAGGAAACCGTGCCGTCAACCGCCATCCGGTAGATGCCGGTTGGCGGCGCATTTGTTACCACGTCCACGTTCTTGTCTGTCGATTTCATCACCACCTGTGACCAGGAATCAATGAACTCCCTCTTTGCCCAGCGGGCATTCAGCTCTTCAACATCGATCTTGTACTTCATCCCCGAAAATTCCAGCAAGTGGAACAGGAACAGCGGCGCGTCGGCATAGGCGAAGGCCGAGTGGTTGGTGATTGAACTTGCGCCGCAGATACGCGGGTTCAACTCGCCGAGGTAGACCTCGCCATCCTTCTTGTCGATCAGAAAATCGAGGTCGAAATAGCCGCGATAGCCTTCCTTGATCAGTTGGTTGCCGAATCTGAAGGCCATATCGCGGGCCTTGTCTCGTATCCTTTGCGAAAAAGCCCCTGGGAAGATTTCATTGCCGCACCAGCCGCCCTTGTAGGGGGTCAGCTCCTTCTTGCCAACGACCTCGGTCAGAAGCGGGCCGACCAAGGTGCCCGATTTGGTGGCGCAGGCCTCCATCGTCGCACCGCGGCAGTTGATCCGCTCCATGATCTTGACTTCGTTTTCGGACTGAATATCCTTGGCGTGACGGTCATAGTCCATTTCGTTTGCAATGAAGAACGTCGTATGGCCGCTATCGCCAAAGGCTGTCTGCACCACCAGATCGCTGCCGATCCCGGCCTTTTTCGCGGTTTCCATCAATTCCCGAAAGGTTTTGGCCGGTCCAAGTGTGTTCGGGACCGATGCTACATGGGCCTTGTTGCCGACACGCACAGTTTCCATCTTGTTGTCGCAGCGCGCGCGCAGTGTGGCTTTCGGAAACCAGACCTCGATCCCGAGTTCCTTGCAGATTTCCTCGGTCCGCTCGTCGAACATCAGGAAAGTGGCAACTGGCCTTCCACCGCGCCGCAGGATCTCGTCAACGACATCCTTGTGCTGCAACAGATAGTTGTTGATGTCCTCGATCGACTCGAACTCAGCATGGTCCTGTCTTGACGGCACCATGACCTTCGGGTGTCGGCCGTCAAAGCAGTCGATATAGCTGATGAAGCGGAAGTTTCGGACCCACTGGTCGATGCCAAGCAGGTTGAAATTGGTGGCTGAAATAAAGTAGATCGGCCTTTCGTTCCGATGCATGACCACGCGGAGGTCTGACACGTTGCGGATGGTTATCATAGCGCCGTTACTCCCTGTTC
>CAIYYE010000600.1 GCA_903930395.1 uncultured beta proteobacterium | reverse complement strand
CCGGGTGATGAAAATCGACCTGGTCAGCATCGGCCAGCGGGTTTACATCGGACCGCGCACCACCGTTCTCTATGGCGCCGTGGTCGGCGACAACGTTCGTCTCGGCCCCCTTTCTCTGGTCATGAAAGGCGAAAGCCTGCCGCCCGGATCAAGCTGGAGCGGCTGCCCTGCTGCCCCGGCCAGCCGTTGAGATGAGCGATCAGCCAGCGGCGGTCCTGCCTTGGCCAAGCCCCGTCGACAAGGCTCAGGATCTGCTGATTATCGCAGTCGACACACCCCACACCCTGCTGCGCGATGCCGCCCGCCAGCTCGTCCGCGGTGTGCTACGGGACATACTCGGCGAAGTCGAGCTGATCTCCGTACCGGGCCAGCCGATACGGGTCGCCCGAGTTGGCAGCCGGATCGGCATTTCAGTCAGTCATGAAAGCGGGCTTTCGCTTGTCGCCATCAATTTTGTCGGCCCGGTCGGCATCGACCTGCTACGCACCCCGGAAGATCGGCACTGGCAAGCCGAGGTATCAACTCTGGCCGCCGACTATCTCGGCCCCGAAACCGCACGCCGCATAGCCGAATTGCCGCCATCCGCGCAAACTATCCAGTTCGCCGAAGCGTGGATGACACACGAGGCCAGCCTCAAATCCCTGGGGTTGGAGCTGACCGAGTGGAATACGGCATTGGCGGAAAAATTGCTGACTTGCCGAACGCAAAAACTGGCCTTGCCGGCCGCTTACATCGGCGCAGTAGCCACCCTCAGAGCGGACGAAAACCCAGCCGTTTGAGCAATTCGCCTGTTTCACAGACGGGCAGCCCCATGACCCCGGTGTAGCTGCCGGCCAGATGCGCGACAAACATGCCTGCACGCCCCTGGATGCCGTAAGCACCGGCCTTGTCCATCGGCTCGCCGCTCATCACGTAATGGCGGATTTCTTCATCGTCGATAGCGCGGAAAGTCACTTCGCTGGTCGACAACAGGTATTCGCTGCGCCCCTGATGATCGACCGCGACGCCTGTCAGCACGCGATGTGTTCGTCCTGAGAGGCGGCGCAGGATATCGGCAGCGTCGGCCCGGTCAACCGGCTTGCCAATGATTTCCCCATCCAGTTCAAGTGTCGTATCCGCCGACAGCACGGGGCGCATCGGCAGGCGGCGCTCCTCGACGATGCGCAGACCATGAATCGCCTTGGCCCGGGCTACACGTTCGACGTAGTCGACAGGTGCTTCACCCGGCTTCGGCGTTTCGTCGGTTTCGCTATCGGCCCGCTTGCCGTCGCGAAAGACGACGGTGTCGAAGTCGATGCCGATCTGGTGCAGCAACTCACGGCGGCGCGGGCTGCGCGAAGCGAGGTAGAGGCGCATCAACCCTCCCGATGGTATGGATGATTTTTTAAGACAGTGACGGCGCGGTAAAGTTGTTCACACAATAACAGACGGGCCATGCCATGTGGAAGGGTCAGGCTGGACAGCCGCAGCCGATCATCGGCCTGCGCCTTGAATTCCTCATCGAGTCCGTCGGCGCCACCGATCAGCAAGGCGACGTCGCGGCCGTCCTGCATCCAGACTTCCAGCCGCTTGGCCAACTTGAGCGTGGTCAGGTCGTCGCCCTTTTCATCGAGCACGACGATCCGGCAACTGCCGGGCAGGGCGTCGCGGATGCGGGCCTTTTCAGCGGCCAGCAGTTGTTCGCGGGTCTTCGAGCCGCGCGCTTCGGGCTTGATTTCGGTGACACTGGCCACCAGTTCGCGCGGCATGCGCTTGAGGTACTCGGCGCAGCCTTCGTTCACCCAGCCGGGCTGGCGATGGCCGACGGCGAGTACAGCCAGCTTCATGCGTCGCGGGCCTGCTCCACGGCCTTGCGACGCTGGGCCGGCGTCGCCGACCAGAGTTCCTCAAGGTTGTAGTAGGCGCGCACATTGGCCTGCATGACGTGCACGACGATGTCGCCGAGATCGACCAGGACCCATTCGCCACCGTCTTCGCCTTCGGTCGAGATGACTTCGGCGCCGGCTTCCTTGACCTTTTCCTGGACGTTGCCGGCGAGCGACTTGACCTGGCGGTTGGAATCGCCGGTGGCGATGATGATGCGATCGAACATCGAGGTCAGTTTGGAGGTGTTGATGACTTCGATGTCCTTGCCCTTGATGTCTTCAAGGGCGGAAACGACGATTTTTTGCAGCTTGCGGATGTCCATCAGGTACTTTTATAGAGTTGGTGAAGGTGAATATAGTCGAGAACCGCATCGGGCAGCAAATAGCGGGGCGATACCCCGTTACTCAGCAGCTTGCGGATCTGTGTCGCCGAAATGGCGAGCTGTGTCATGGCAAAAGTGACGATGCCCCCGGCCGCGGCCTGTCTGAGACCGCCGACGTCGGCCAGGCGGCGATCATGGAATTCAGTGGCCAGTTCATGCGGCAGGCTGCTCGCCTCGACCGGAAAACCTGGCCGGTGCGAGACGGCGACATGGGCCAGGGCAAAAATGTCGCGCCAGCGATGCCAGGTAGCCAGACCGGCGAAGGCATCGGCGCCGACGAGCAGGACCAGCGACTGGTCGGCGCCGAGTTCCTGGCGCAGACGCTCCAGCGTATGCACCGTATAGCTGGGTACGGCCGCTTCGACCTCGCTGGCATCGACGACAAACCGGGCATTGTTGCCGGCCGCCCGCTGCACCATGTCCAGACGCTGCTGCGCGGTCACCTGCGGAGTGCCGCGATGCGGCGGCTGACCGGCGGGTATCCAGCGCACCCCGCCCAGACCGAGGTGGGCGATGGCCTCCTCGGCGAGCCGGAGATGACCAAAGTGAACGGGATCGAAGGTGCCCCCGAAGAGGCCGAGTGGCTCAGACAATTTCGGAGATACCGAAGATGTCGCGATAGCAGGCGTAGAAGCTGGCAAACACGGTGGGCGCAATGATCAGCACCATCGGCATGGTGACCATGGCCGCGATGAAATTGGCGGCACCGGGAAAAATCAGCAGCAACACCCCCATCAGCACGCCCGGCACAATGCCGGCAACCAGCATCAAGCCGGCACCATAGACGAGAAAGGCGCGCCAGTTGATCCAGCAGGCGACCAGACTGAAAAACAGCGAGCGACCCAATGACAGGCGGTGCCAGGCGGCAAGCACCGGGGCGAACCAGTAGGCCATCATGACCGGCGTCATCATGACCATGACGAAAAGCGCCGGGGCGAGGAAATCAGCTTCCTCGACGGCCGCCTTTTCGGTACGGCTGCTGGCCATCATGAAACGGAACATGTCGCCGCCGTCAAGCAACGCAGACAGGCCAAGAATGCCCAGCGTACAGGACAGATATAGGGCGCCAAGTGCGATCAGGGTGCGGCCGTTTTCCTTCATGCTGCCATACAGGGTCTGGACGCCGACCGGCTGACCGCGTTCCACCTGACGCGCCGCCTGCATGAGGCCGACCGAGAGGCCGGGGATGACCAGCGAGGCAGCCAGCGTGCCGATAAAGGGCAGGACATTGAGAAAAATGATCGTAAACCAGTAGGTCAGCACCAACATGCCGAGGATCAGCGGGCTGCGCCGGAATATGGCAAAACCGGCGAGTATCCAGCCCCAACCGGCAGCTGAAGGCAGTGTCTGGGCGCGCATGCTCAACTCCCCACGAAAATGTCGCGGTAGGAGGCATAGACCGCTCCGGAAGCGACAGGCAGGAACAGGAGCAGTCCCATGCCGACCGGCAGCATGGCGAAGAATAGTGCGACCACCAGGAAAATGGCGAAAATGACCATCGGCAGGAAGTTTTTGGCGCCTGCGGCAAAACTGGCCTTCATCGCATCGAGTGGTTGCATGTCGTGGAAGAAGACCAGTGCCGGGGCAAACCAGGTGGCCATGATGACCGGAATCGAGAGCACCAGGACAAGCAGGCCAGCCAGCATGACACCACCCAGCGCAATGCCGAACCCGGCAACCTTGCCGGTCACGCCGCCGCCGATAATGCCGCCGCTAACGAGCAGGAAGGCCATGAAAGCAATGCCGAAGATACCCATGGCGAAAAACACGCCGACCATGACCAGTTGCCCGGCATTATGGCGAAACCCGGCGAAGAGATCGGCGATTTCCGGCTCCTCGCCCTCACTCAGGCGGCGGCAGAGCTTGATCATGCCGGCCCCGAAAAGCGGCACCAGAAGGTGCGCAGCGATCTGCCCGAAGAGCGGCACGATGGAAATGGCCATCAGCATGACCAGCAAAAGGACGGTACTCCCTATCCACACACCGGGATTGACGAGAAACATGGTCCAGCCCTGGCGCAGCCAGTCAAAACAGGCGCCGGGATCGACTTCGCGACTCTCGCCCGTAAAACGGGTCGGCGCCATCGGAAAAACAGGAGTTTCGCTCATGCGCGGATGCTAACGGGGCAGCGCCTCGGGGGCAAGGCGAAAACGCGCCAACAGGTGCCGAAAGTCGTCCGGATTCTTGATCGTTACCACTTCGCCCCGCCGCGGACTATGCCTGACTTCCAGACGCAGCAACCAGAAACGCAAGGCCGCCGCTCGCCGCATGGCCGGCCAGGCGTCTCTCTCGGCCTCGCTCAGCGGGCGTTGCCGCTCATAGCCGGCGATCAGCGCCTTCAGGCTTGCCTCATCGCCGCACCAGTCATTGGCGACAACAGCCAGATCGAAAAGCAGTGCATCCTCGCCGGCGAAGTAGAAATCGAGAATGCCCGAGAGTCGGCCCTCGGCATCCCACAAGACGTTGTCCCTGAACAGGTCGGCGTGAATGATCCCGCGCGGCAAAAGCGCGTAGTCCTGCGCCGACTGGAACGCCAGTTCGTCAGCCAGCAGGGTGCGCTCATCCGGTGACAGCAAGGGCAGCAAGGTGGCACCGACGGTCTGCCGCCAGACTGCGCCGCATGGATTGGGCAAGGGATCAGCCAGATTGGCGGCCGCCAGGTGCAGGCGGGCCAGCATGTCGCCGACGATACCGCAGTGCCCGGCGTAGGGCGATTCGAGGGCAGCCCCCGGCAGACAGGTGAGCAGGGCGGCTGGTTTGCCGGCCAGCCAGCGCCAATGGCGCCCGTCGCCAGAGGACAGGGGGCACGGACACGGTATGCCGCTTTGCGCCAGACTGTCCTGCAAAGTGAGGTAAAAATCGAGGGCTGCCGTTTCGATGCCTTCGAACAGGGTCAGGACAAAACGCCCGCCAGTCGTCGTCACGAAATAGTTGGAATTCTGCATGCCGGCAGCGATGCCGGCATGATCGATCAGATCACCGAGGCAGAGCGGTTCGAGCCAGGTAAGGAGTTCGCCTCGGTCGACCGTGGTATAGACGGACAAACCTTACCAGCTATGAATGATCCACATCGGCGGCTTGACCACCGGCTGGGCAATGTCGGCCTGGATGAACTGGCCGTCTCCGTGATTATCGACGAGGTAGTAGGCGGGACCAACTGCCGGCGTCACCTTGACCATGTAGAGCTTGCCCTTGATGCGGTATTCCTCGCGCGTTTCAGTCTCGCGCTTGACGATGGTGACTTGCGGCTCAAGGGCTTCATCGAAGGCTTCCATGCCCGGCGGCGGAGGCGGCACGGCCGGCATGGGCTGGAGATCGCCTTTCTGCGCCCAGGCAGGCAAGGCGGCAAGAAGCAGAAGGGGGAGAAGGCGGCGCATGTTGAATCCTCTTTGACGATGCTTCGATTTTACAGGTTGAGTAGCATCTCGTGTTCGTTCGGCAAGGGGCCGAAGGGACGAGCTTCATAATGCTTGAAGATGGCTTCGACGACCTTGGCCGGATCATCGATCAGCTGAATCAGGTTCATGTCCTCGGCGTCGACCATGCCCTCGGCCACCAGCCGGTCCCTGAACCAATCGATCATGCCGCCCCAGAACTCTGAACAGACGAGAATGAGCGGGATCTTGCGCGCCTTGCCGGTCTGGATCAGGGTCAGCGCTTCCATCAGTTCGTCCAGCGTGCCGAAGCCGCCGGGCATCACGACATAGGCGCTGGCGAAGCGGACGAACATGTATTTGCGGGCAAAGAAGTGGCGGAAGGTCTGCGAGATGTCCTGGTAGGGATTGTTGGCCTGCTCATGCGGCAACTGGATGTTGAGGCCGACCGACGGCGACTTGCCGAAGAAGGCCCCCTTGTTGGCCGCTTCCATGATGCCCGGCCCGCCACCGGAAATGACCGAGAAACCTGAATCAGACAACAGCCGGGCGGTCTGCTCGGCGAGCATGTAATACGGAGAATCGGGCCGCACACGGGCGCTACCGAACATGGTCACGGCCGGACGGATCGCGGCCAGACGCTCAGTCGCCTCGACGAACTCTGACATAATGCCGAAAATCCGCCAGGACTCGCGGGCTGTCGTGCTTTTCAGCATGGCCTCGGTCTCGACGCCCATCACCAGTTTGTCGCTCTCTGTCACCCGAATTACTCCTTATGCCTCTCTTATTGTTGGTGGACGGTTCGTCCTATCTCTACCGCGCCTTCCACGCCCTGCCCGACCTGCGCAACAAGGCCGGCGAGCCGACGGGCGCCATCTACGGCGTTCTGAACATGCTACGTCGTCTCGAGACCGACCACAAGGCAGAGTACAAGGCCGTTGTCTTCGATGCCAAGGGCAAGACCTTCCGCGACGACTGGTACCCGGAATACAAGGCGCACCGGCCGCCCATGCCACCCGAAATGGTCAGCCAGATCGAACCGCTGCACGCCGCCATCAAGGCCGCTGGCTGGCCGCTGCTCATGGTCGACGGGGTCGAGGCCGACGACGTCATCGGCACGCTGGCCACGCAGGCTACGGCCGATGGCATCAGTACGCTGATTTCCACAGGTGACAAGGACCTGACCCAACTGGTCAATCCGCTCGTCCGCTGGTACAACACGATGAGCAACGAACTGCTCGATGAAGCCGGCGTCGAGACTAAATTTGGCGTACCGCCGGGCAAGATCGTCGATTACCTGGCGCTGGTCGGCGACACCGTCGACGGTGTGCCGGGCGTCGCCAAGTGCGGCCCGAAGACAGCGCTGAAATGGCTGGCGCAATACGGATCACTCGATGCCATCGTCGCCCATGCCGATGAAATCGGCGGCGTGGTCGGCCAGAACCTGCGCGACCATCTCGGCTTTTTGCCGCTCGGCAAGCGCCTCGTCACTGTCGCTTGCGATCTCTCCAACCTGCCGAAGCCAACTTCACTGACCGTCAGCCCGCGCGACACTGACACCCTGCGCGAACTCTATAGCCGCTACCAGTTCCGCACCTGGCTCGGCGAAATCGACGGTCCGGAAGCGGCCGCCGCCGTGCCGGCCCGCGAAGGACTGAACGAGACAGTCGCCCCACCGATCGCCCCGACCGAGGTGAGGTACGAAACGGTGCTGAGCTGGCCGCAATTCGACGCCTGGCTGGCCAAAATCCAGGCCGCCGAACTGACCGCCCTCGATACCGAAACAACCAGCCTCGATTCCTTCGCGGCCCGCATCGTCGGCATTTCGCTCGCGGTCACCGCGGGCGAAGCCTGCTATATCCCGGTCGGCCACACGGCCCCCGGCGTCGCCGACCAGTTGCCGCGCGACGAGGTGCTGGCCAAGCTGAAAACCTGGCTGGAAGCGACCACCCACAAAAAAGTCCTGCAAAACGCCAAGTACGACCAGCACGTCTTTGCCAACCACGGCATCGCGCTGGCCGGCATTGCGCACGACACCATGTTGCAGAGCTACGTCATCGAATCGGACAAGGGCCACGATCTCGGCCAGCTGTGCACCCGCCATCTCGGCCTCGCCACCATCGCTTACGAGGATTTGTGCGGCAAGGGCGCCAAGCAGATCGGCTTCGACCAGGTCGACATCGAGCGCGCCGCCACCTATGCCGCCGAGGACTCCGACGTCACGCTGCGCGTCCATGCGGTGCTGCACCCGCAGTTCGCCAGCGAAGCCGGTTTGAGCCGCATTTACCACGACATCGAAATGCCGGCCCGCCAGGTCATCTGGCAGATCGAACGCAATGGCATCCTGATCGACAGTGCCATCCTGGCCCGGCAAAGCCACGAAATGGGCCAGAAGATCATGGCCCTAGAAGCCCAGGCCTACGAACTGGCCGGCCAGCCCTTCAACCTCGCCTCGCCGAAACAACTGGCCGACATCCTG
>CAIYYE010000599.1 GCA_903930395.1 uncultured beta proteobacterium | reverse complement strand
TTGTCATGATTCTCGACAAACTGTTCCAGTTGATGGCCGAAAAGCAGGCCTCGGATATTTTCATTTCCGCAGGCGCGCCTATCCACATCAAGATCCATGGCAACACGCTCCCGGTCAACCAGCAGGTCATGCTGCCGGACATGATCGAGAAGATCGCCTACGAACTGATGTCGCCCGATCAGATCAAGACCTTCGAGGCCAACTGGGAGATGAATCTCTCCTTCGGTGTGCCGAATGTCGGCAATTTCCGGGTGAACATCTTCCGCCAGCGCGGTTCGACGAGCATCGTCATCCGCTTCATCCTCGGCAACATTCCCGCGCTGGACGGCCTCGGGCTACCCAACATCCTGGGCGAACTGATCATGGAAAAGCGCGGACTGATCCTGATCGTCGGCGCCACCGGATCGGGCAAGTCGACGACCATCGCCTCGATGCTCGATCACCGCAACGCCAACCGCTCGGGCCATATCCTGACCGTTGAAGACCCGATCGAATTCCTCTTCAAGCACAAGAAATCCATCGTCAACCAGCGCGAAATCGGCATGGACACGGTGGACTGGCAGTCTGCCCTGAAGAACGCCATGCGCCAGGCGCCGGACTGCATCCTGATCGGCGAAATCCGCGACAAGGACACCATGCAGGCGGCCATCTCCTACTCGCAAACCGGTCACCTGTGCCTGGCGACCCTGCATGCCAATAATTCGTACCACGCACTGAATCGCATCATCAGCTTCTTCCCGGCCGAAAACCGCCCGGCGCTCTTCCTCGACCTCTCGGTCGCCCTGCGCGCCATCGTTTCCCAGCGCCTGGTCAAGAAGCCGGACGGCAAACGTATCCCGACCTGCGAAATCATGCTCAACACCCGCCATATCAGCGAACTGATCGAGCGTGGCGAAGTCCAGGGCATCAAGGACGCCATGGAGCAGACCCTGGCGCCGGGATCGCAGACCTTCGAGCAGGACCTTTTCAATCTCTACAGCGCCGGCACTATCACCATCGACGAAGCACTGGCCAACGCCGATTCGCCGACCAACCTGTCGTGGCTCATCAACAATTCCGAATTCACCGGCAACGGCGGCAAGGATGAACGCAAGGTCGATGCGGCGCTTGAATTCGACAGCACCAGCGAAGCCGGCACCTCCTTCAAGGAATTCACGCTGAGCCTCGCCGATCACGACGAACACTCATTCTGATGTCCGATCCCACTTTTGAACTGGCCAGGCAGATCATTGCCTGCCCCTCCGTCACGCCGGAAGACGGCGGCTGCATGGAGATCATCGCCGCCCGCCTGAAGCCGCTCGGCTTCGTCATCGAATTCATCAATCGCAACGGCGTCACCAACCTCTGGGCGCGACGCGGCACGACCGCTCCGCTCTTCGTCTTTGCCGGCCACACCGACGTCGTCCCGACCGGGCCGCTGGACCAATGGACCTCGCCACCCTTCGCCCCGGAAGTCCGCAACGGCATGCTTTACGGACGCGGCACAGCCGACATGAAATCCTCGGTCGCCGCCTCGGTGACCGCCGTCGAAGCCTTCATCGCGGCCCATCCCGAACACCCTGGCTCGCTCGCTTTCCTCCTCACCTCGGATGAAGAAGGCGATGCCACCGACGGCACCGTGATCGTCGTCGAAGCCCTCAAGGCACGCGGCGAAAGCCTCGATTTCTGCATCATCGGCGAACCGACCTCAGTCGACACGCTCGGCGACATGATCAAGAACGGTCGCCGCGGCTCGCTCTCCGGCACCCTGACGGTAAAGGGCATCCAGTGCCACATCGCCTACCCGGAAAAAGGCCGCAACCCCATCCACGAAGCCGCCCCGGCTCTGGCCGAACTGGCCGCCACCGAATGGGACCGTGGTAACGAGTATTTCCCGCCGACTACCTGGCAGGTCTCCAACATCCACGGCGGCACCGGCGCGACCAACGTCATCCCCGGCCAGCTGGAAATCAAGTTCAATTTCCGCTTCTCCACGGCGAGCACGCCAGAAGGCCTGCAACAGCGGCTGCTCGGCATCCTCGACAAGCACAGCCTGGATTACGACATCAAATGGACGCTGGGCGCCCGGCCCTTCCTGACCGGCCGTGGCCCGCTGGCTGACGCAGCGACGACCGCCATCCGCGAAGTCTGTGGCATCGAAACCGAACTCTCGACCACCGGCGGCACCTCTGATGGCCGCTTCATCGCCGAAATCTGCAAGCAGATGCTCGAAATTGGCCCGGTCAACGCGACCAGCCACAAGATCGACGAATGCATTGCGCTTGAGTCCTTGCCTAAACTGTCCGCGATCTACCGCAGCATCCTCGAACAATTGATGACCGCATGACCACTGCCGCCAAAACCGAACTCTTCACTGTTCGCGACTACATCCGCTACGCCGTCAGCCGCTTCAATGCCGCCCAGCTCTTCTTTGGCCATGGCAGCGACAACGCCTGGGATGAGGCGGTCTACCTGACCCTGCACACGCTCAATCTGCCGCTCGATCGCCTCGACCCCTTTCTCGACGCCCGCCTGCTGCCGCACGAGCGCGAGTTGCTGCTCGACATCTACGCCCGCCGCTGCCAGGACCGTCTGCCGGCAGCCTATCTGACCAACGAAGCCTGGCTTGGCGAACACCGCTTCTACGTGGACGACCGCGTCATCGTGCCGCGCTCCTTCATTGCCGAACTACTCGACGAACAACTGACGCCGTGGATCGACGACCCCTGGGCCATCGAATCGGCCCTCGACCTGTGCACCGGCTCCGGTTGCCTGGCCATCCTCAGCGCCCTCGCCTTTCCCAACGCCGAAGTCGTGGCAGTCGACCTGTCCGAAGATGCCCTGGCCGTGGCCGAACGCAATGTTGCCGACTATCACCTGGGCGACCGCGTCGAACTGATCCAGTCGGATGCCTTCACCAACCTGAGCGGCCGCAAGTTCGACCTGATCATTTCCAACCCACCCTACGTCAATGCCGAATCGGTTGCCGCGCTACCGCCGGAATACCTGCACGAACCCGAACTGGCGCTAGGCTCGGGCGAAGACGGCCTGGACTTCACGCGCATCATCCTGCGCGAAGCAAAAAATCACCTCACGGAAAACGGCATCCTCATCGTCGAAATCGGCCACAACCGCGACGACCTCGAAGCCGCCTACCCGACCCTGCCCTTCACCTGGCTCGATACCGCCGCTGGCGACGAATTCGTGTTCATGCTGCACGCCGCTGATTTGCCCGCTTGAGCCAACTGTACGAAATGCCCAGCCCGTTCGAAGTCGAGACGGGCACCGTGCTCATGCACGAACCGTCCTGGGCCCGGGAAGGCGAATTGCGCGCCCAGTTGCTCGACGAGACTTACCCCAAGCCCTTCGTCATCGACGACGGCAAATCGCGGTTTCTCTATTTCAATGTCCGCCTGATGCAGAGCGAAATGTCGCTCAAGGCACCGCACGACCTGGCCATCCGCTACACCCAGAAAATGATGGCCTTCCTGCTCTTTCAGCCGCGCCCCAAGCGCATCGTGCTGATCGGCCTGGGCGGCGGTTCGCTGATCAAGTTTTGCTACCAGCGCATGCCGGGCACGCAGCTGACCGCCGTCGAACTCGACCCCAACGTCATCGCCTTCCGCGATACTTTCCTGATGCCGCCCGACGATGGCCGCCTGCAGGTTCTTGAGGCCGATGGTGCCGAATTCCTGCAGACCACTGAAAAAGGCATCGATGCCCTGCTCGTCGACGCCTTCGACAAAACCGGCTTTGCGCCCAGCCTGGCCAACCGCGAATTCTTCGACAACGCCTACGCCAAACTCTCGGGTAACGGCGTGCTGGTCATCAATCTGGCCGGCGAAAAAGAAACCTATGCCGGCCTGATCGGCGAGGCCATGCACGTCTTCGACGACCAGGTCATCGTCATTTCAGTACCCGATGACGGCAACCACGTCCTCTACGCCTTCAAGGAGAGGCATTTCGAGCCGCGCTGGCGCTGGCTGCACAACTACGCCAAGGAGTTGCGCGCCAAGTTCGGCCTCGACTTCCCGGCTTTCGTGCAGAAAATGGAGCGCTCGACCAAGCTCGGCCTGGCCCGCCGCGAGGCCATCCGGCTACGCTAGACTGAGTTCAGCCAGGATGCCCCGCAAGAGGCGCCAGCAATTTCCGACCGAAGCCACCTCGACGCGCTCACCCGGCGCATGGGCGCCGCGTATGGTCGGGCCGAAGGAGACGATGTCCATACCCGGATACTTGTCGCCGATAAGGCCGCACTCCAGTCCGGCATGGATGACCTGAACCTTTGACTCGGCGGCAAAGTCACGCTGGTAAACCGACTGACAAACCTTGAGCAAAGCTGAATCCGGATTGGGCGCCCAGCCCGGATAAAAGCCTTCTTTCTCAACCCGGCTGCCGCTCAAGCGCCACAAACTGGCGATTTCGTCGGCCAGTGCCAGACTGCCACTACCAATCAGCGAGCGCACCATGAAATTGCACGAGCCTCCGCTCGGGTGCACATTCACCATGCCGAGATTGTTCGAGGTCTCGACCACACCCGGCACCTGCCGGCTCATCCGGCGCACACCATGCGGCGAGGCATGCAGTGAATGCAGCCAGATTTCCTGCTCGGCCTGCGCCATGACCTGCCCTGCATCAGCGGACGAAACCTCCAGTTCCAAGCCGTCATCAATGCCGCGCAACTCGGCTTTCAGCATGGTCTCCAGGCTTGCCAGAACAATCGGCAAACGACCCGCCGCGCTGCCCGGCAACCCAAGCATCACGAACGCCTCGCGCGGCAAGGCATTGCGCGCCGAGCCACCCTGCAAGGCAATCAGGCGCAGCGGCAGCTCGGCCGCCAGATCGTTCAAGACGCGAACCAGCAACTTGATTGCATTGCCCCGCTCTTCGTGGATATCGACACCGGAATGCCCGCCGCGCAAGCCACGCAAATCGATCCGGAAAGCCTGATAGCCATCGGGAAGCGGCTCGGCAATCGCTGAGCGCTCGACATTCACATCAAGCCCGCCGGCGCAGCCGAGATAGAACTCTCCCCATTCCTCGGTATCGAGGTTGAGCATCAGGCGCCCCTGCAGAACACCCGCCTCAAGCCCCCGTGCCCCGCCCATGCCGGCCTCTTCATCAACCGTCAGCAAGGCTTCGAGCGGGCCGTGCACGAGGCTTTTATCCTCAAACGCCGCCAGAATGAGCGCCACGCCTACCCCGTTGTCGGCGCCCAGCGTCGTTTTCTCGGCCACCAGCCAGCCATCGCGCAAGGCGGGGTGAATCGGATCGCGGGAAAAGTCATGCTCACTGTCGGCATTTTTCTGGCACACCATGTCGAGATGCGCCTGCAGCACGACACCCGGCCAATGTTCGCATCCGGCACTGGCCGGCTTGCGAATGATCAGGTTGCCAGCCGTATCGAGCCTGGCCTCAAGACCACGCGCCAAGGCCCATTGCTGCAGCGAGTCACGCAGTTTCGCCTCATGCTTGGAGGCGCGGGGAATGAGGCATAAATTGGCAAAATGGGACCAGACGATGGCTGGCTGCAGACTCGAAATATCCGAATTTTTCACGCTGTGCGTGCTCCAAAAAAACAGGACATAATTCGTACGCCCTTGTCATGGTTTTCATTGATCCGGCGAAAGCCTTGCCCTGCTGCCAGGATACTCAGGCGACGACCGCGAATTTTCATGCTTCAGCCGCCAAATGCCTTGCGTATAGCATCGAAGATGGATTTGATCGGCGACACCTCCACGTCCAGGGCCTTGACCCCATCAGCACCCTTGAATTCATCGTAGACCCAGTCACCATCGACGAAGGAGAGGCCGGGTGGCGGCTTTCTTTCGGTGGGTGGTTTGCCGGACAAGGCCTGGCGCATGTAGTCGATCCAGATCGGCAGGGCCAGGGTGGCGCCGAACTCCCGGCCACCGAGCGACTTTGGCTGGTCGTGCCCCATCCACGAAACGGCCACGACCTTGCCTGAATAACCGGCAAACCAGCCATCGACGGCATCGCTCGTGGTGCCGGTCTTGCCGGCCAGGTCGTTGCGTCCCAGGCGCTGGGTCGCCAGGGCGCCGGTACCGCTCCTGACCACCTCGCGTAGCATGCTGTCGATGATGAAAGCGTTGCGGGCATCGATGGCCCGTTGCTCTTCCTGCCTGACCGGCAGCGGTGGCGCCTCGCTCAGCACGTTGCCGCGGGCGTCGGTGACCTTCTGGATCAATCGTGGGCTGACCTTGAAGCCGCCATTGGCGAATACCGCGTAGGCGCTGGCCAACTGCAAGGGGGTGACCGAGCCACTACCCAGCGTCATGGTCAGATTGGCCGGATGCTTGGCGACATCGAATCCGAAGCGTTGCAGATAATCGCGCCCATATTGCGGCGAGATGGCTTGCAGCAAGCGGACCGCGACGACGTTCTTCGAGCGGGCCAGGGCCTGGCGCAGGCTGATCGGGCCATCGAAGCCATCGTCATTGCGCGGCTCCCAGGATTGTCCGCCCTCGCCGCCGGGCAACGAGAGTGGCGCATCGTTCATCAGCGTGGCCGGCGAGAAGCCCTTTTCCAGGGCAGCCGAATAGACGAAGGGCTTGATGCTCGACCCCGGCTGGCGCCAGGCGCTGGTGACATGGTTGAACTGATTGCGTGAAAACTCGAAGCCACCGACCAGCGCCCGGTAGGAGCCATCTTCGGCATTGAGGGCGACGAAAGCGGCAGCCACTTCCGGCATCTGGCTGATCGACCATCGGCCCTTGCTGTCCTGACTGACACGGATCACCGAGCCGACCCGAATCCGGGTATCCATTTTGGCATTCGCTTGCAGGGATCTGGCGGCAAAACGCAGGCCATCCCCCTTGATCTCCAGCGTATCGCCGGAGGCGGGTTCGGCCCGGACTCGCCTGGCGGAGACTTCGGTGACGACAGCCGAGATCAGGTTGTCACTGCTCGGATGCCTGGCCAGGACCCGGTCGATGGCTACGTCCTGCTCGTCCGCATTGGCCGGCAGATCGACGAAACCTTCCGGGCCCCGGTAGCCATGACGCTGGTCGTAGGCCAGCACATTTCGCCGAACCGAGTCGTAGGCGGCGTTCTGCTCGGCCTTGTCGAGGGTGGTATAGACATTGAAACCCTGGGTATAGGTATCCCCCTTGTACTGGGCATAGAGCTCCTGGCGCACCATCTCGGCGACATGATCGGCATGGGCCTCGAACTGCAGACTGTGGCCTACCTTGAGTGGCTGAGCGACGGCCTCGTCATATTGCGTCCGGGTGATCTTTCCCAGATGCAACATGCGCTTCAAGACCATTTCCTGGCGGGCCTTGGCCCGGACCGGACTGACGGCCGGATTGTGCTTGGCCGGGTTTTGCGGGATACCGGCCAGCATGGCCGCTTCCGCCAGGGTCAGGTCCTGCAGGCGCTTTTTGAAATAGGTGCGGGCCGCGCTGGCGAAGCCATGGGTGCGCTGGCCAAGGTAGATCTGGTTCATGTAGAGCTCGAGAATCTGGTCCTTGGTCAAGGCCGATTCGATGCGGTAAGCCAGTACGACCTCGGTCAATTTGCGCTTCACCGTCTTTTCCTGCGAGAGGAAGAAGGCGCGAGCCACTTGCATCGTGATCGTCGAGGCCCCCTGGCGAAAGCCGCCGCTCAGATCGGCCACCAGCGCCCGCAGGACACCCCGGTAATCCACACCACTGTGCTCGTAAAATCGCGCATCCTCGATAGCCAGGAGCGCATCTTTCAATACAGGAGGGACTTCCCTGATCGGCGTGAAGTCCCGATGTTCTTCGCCGAACTCGCCCAGCAGTGCCCCATCGGCCGTATAAATCCGCAAGGGAATCTTCGGGCGATAGTCGGTCACGACATCGAAGGCAGGCAGGTTGGGCAGGACAGTGACGAGCATGGCGCCCAACAGCGTGAACAGCGCCAGGATGCCGACAGCACTCAGCGCCAGCAGTGTGCGCCGCAAATCTTTGCGGTAGCTGTCTGTGGCAAAGGGCAAGGCAAGAAAGTTAATGGCTGTTGAGAAGAAGCTCACGCCTTGCTCCTGATTGAGGCGCACTCCGGGCGGCTGAAGACGCTGGCTAGCCAGTTACCGAAAAGCGCACAAAATCCCGAAAAAATCAGCGAAATCATGCTCTGATCACGCAGCAATGAAAAAGCCCGAAACCATTGATGAACAACGATTTCGGGCTTTAAATTCTGGGGCGACTGATGGGGCTCGAACCCACGACAACCGGAATCACAATCCGGGACTCTACCAACTGAGCTACAGCCGCCGCTGAAGAAGGCGCGCATTGTACGAAGTTCCATTGCCACTGTCTACAGGTAATGCGTCGAATTCTGCAATGGCGGCTGCCAACGGCTTGAAGCATCCGGCATCGGGCCTGCCGTGATATTATTGTCCGCTTTATTTTTCGGCTCCGAAGTCACAAGGAACTCTCATGGACGCAACCACTGCACAAGCTAACGAACTAGAACGCCGCATCGACCTTTCCATCGCCATTGCCGATGTCGAGAAGGTTATGGAACAGCGCCTGAAGCGCATGGGCAAGAACATGAAGATCCCCGGCTTCCGTCCGGGCAAGGTGCCGTTCAACATCGTCAAGCAGCAGCATGGCGACCAGGCTCGCCACGAAGTACTGTCGGAAGAACTCGACCGCGTCTTCGGCGAAACCGTCACTGAAAAGAAAATGCGCGTTGCAGGTTACCCGCGCATCGAACCGAAGACCACCGAAAGCACGACGCACATCGAGTTCTCGGC
>CAIYYE010000598.1 GCA_903930395.1 uncultured beta proteobacterium | reverse complement strand
TGCTTCGTGGGCGACCATGATCTGGCCAGAGAGGTCGCACAAGGCCTGCTGAGCAATTCCGAGGTCTTGCAGGTCACCATCATGGCCGGAGAATCCATACTCGCCGACGAATTCCGAAGGGGCGCCAGCCTTCACGCCGGGCAGGCCGGCAGTGCCGCGCTGACACGCAAGATCAATTCGCCTTTTGTGACCGACCAGATCATCGGCGAAGTCCGGCTGATCCCGAATCCCGAGGTCATCGACCACATCAGGCAGGCTGACATCAGCCTCGCTGCCAAGCAACTCACCTGGCAACTGGCCCTCGTATCCATCGTTATCATCACGGCGCTGATCCTCTTTTTCGTCCGCCCGATTTCCCGCATGTCGCTGGCCTTGCACAAGATGGACCCGACCGCCGGCGAACGGCTGGAAATGCCCCAGGGGCATGCCCGGACGGAGATCGGCCTGCTCGTCAGCTCAGTCAATCAACTGGCGGACAATCTGGTATCGGCGATCGATGCCTCACGTGAGGCGCGTACCGTGGCAGAGACGGCTTCGCGTGCCAAAAGTGCTTTTCTCGCCAATATGTCGCACGAAATCCGTACACCGATGAACGGGATAGTCGGCATGGCCAACATTCTGCGCCGGCTGGGCGTTTCGCCCGAACAGGAGCGATGCCTCGACACGCTTGATACCTCAGCCCAACACCTGCTGTCGGTCATCAACGACGTCCTCGACCTGTCAAAGATTGAGGCTGGGAAATTTACCCTTGAGGAGATCCCGTTTAGCGTCGAAAGCCTGGTCGCCCATGTCGCCGCCATCCTCGCCGAGCCTGCCAAAGCCAAGGGTGTCAGCTTGCTGGTCGAGCTTGGGGAAGTCCACGGCAATCTGGTGGGCGACCCGACACGGCTGCAACAGGCCTTGCTCAACTACGTCAGCAACGCAGTCAAGTTCACCGAAGCCGGCAGCGTCACTCTACGCATTTCCATACTCGAAGAATCTACCGAATCGGCAACGCTGCGCTTCGAGGTCGAGGATTCCGGCATCGGCATTACGCCGGAAGCCATGGCGCGTCTGTTTTGTGCCTTCGAGCAGGCCGACAACTCGATGACCCGCAAGTATGGCGGTACCGGTCTGGGTCTGGCGATTACCCGGCGTCTGGCCGAGTTGATGGGCGGCGACGCCGGTGCTTTCAGCACGGTCGGTGTCGGCAGCACCTTCTGGTTTACGGCAAAACTGAAGAAAGGCGAGGCCCTTGGCGTCGAGCCAGACGCCAGCGTCGATGTCGAGGCAGAACTCCGGAAATGCCACGCCGGCCGGTGCATTCTGGTGGTCGATGACGAACCGATCAATCTGGAGATTGCCCGGATGCAACTGGCGGATGTCGATCTGCTGGTGGATACGGCCGAAAACGGGGCAAAGGCCGTCGCCCTGGCTAGCTGCAATAGCTATGCGGCGATTTTCATGGACATGCAGATGCCGGAACTGAACGGGATCGAGGCGACGCAGCAGATACGTCAGCTGCCCGGTTATCGGGACACACCGATCATCGCCATGACGGCCAATGCCTTTGCCGAGGACAAGGTGCAGTGCCTTGCTGCAGGCATGAATGATTTCCTGACCAAACCGCTGTATCCGGAGAACTTGTTTGCGGTCTTGCTGCGTTTGTTGAATCGGCCGGGTCGGTAGTCGCGTCCATGCCGCAGGGGACTGGGCTTATTTGTCCTGCTCGAGCTTGAGCGAGGCCGAGTTGATGCAGTAGCGCAACCCGGTCGGTGCCGGGCCATCGTCGAAGACATGGCCGAGATGGGCGCCGCAATCGTGGCAGGTGACTTCGGTGCGGATCATGCCGACGCTGCGGTCGACGTGTTCGTCGATCAGCGTTTCATCGTTCGGGGTATGGAAACTCGGCCAGCCACAGCCGGAATCGAACTTGGCTTCGGAGCGAAAGAGCGGCGCATCGCAGCAGATGCAGCGGTAGGTGCCATCTTCGTGGCTGTCCCAGTAGCAACCCGTGAAGGCGCGTTCGGTGCCCTTCTGGCGGGTGACGCGATACTGGGTTTCATCGAGCTGGGCACGCCATTCGGCGTCGGTCTTTTCAATCTTGGGCATGATGGTTTCCTTGGCTTGGCCGAATCTGACCAGCTCGGCAGTAAATGATTCCCAACGCGGCGTCAGGTGGCCTGGCTCTGGCGCAAGTGGGCGACATCGCGGCCGGGCGGGGCGCCGAACATGCGGCGATATTCGCGGTTGAATTGAGAGGGGCTTTCGTAACCGACACGGTGGGCGGCTGAGGCGGCATCGGTGTTGATCGTCAGCATCAGGCGGCGCGCTTCATGCAGGCGCAACTGTTTCTGGTACTGCAGCGGCGTCATCGCCGTAAGTGTCTTGAAATGGTGATGCAGCGACGATCGGCTCATGTTCGACAGGCTGGCCAGTCGTTCGATGCTGACAGGCTGATCGAGATTGCTCTTGAGCCAGTCGATGGCCCGGACAATCTGATGACTGTGACTGCCGCTGGCGGCAGCCTGGCGCAGG
>CAIYYE010000597.1 GCA_903930395.1 uncultured beta proteobacterium | reverse complement strand
GCGCTGATGGTCGAGCACACACCCTTCCGCGATTTCGTTTTCCACCTGTTTGCCGACCGTATCGGTGAGCTCATGCAGCTCGTCGAGGAAGTCGCCTTCGCCCGCCTTGACCAGCGTCTGGCCAAATTGATCCTGGCCCGCAACGAGGCCGTGCTCGGCGTCACGCACCAGCAACTGGCCGACGAACTGGGCAGCGTCCGCGAGATTGTCAGCCGCCTGCTCAAGGGCTTTGCGGCGCAAGGCCTGGTCACGTTGGGGCGCGAACAAATCACCATCACCGACCGCAGCGGCCTGCAAAAACTCGCGGCTGTGTGACCGAGGTTACATACGCCACCGGGCCGGACCGTTACATTGGCGTTGTCCACACAAACTAACGGAGAACACACCATGGCTGCAAATGTTGGCGGTATCGACAAAATCCTTCGCATCGTTGCCGGCGCCGGCCTGATCGGCGCTACCGCAGCCGGCATGCTGCCGGTCTGGGGCTATATCGGCATCGTCCCGCTCGCCACCGGCCTGATGGGCTGGTGCCCGGCCTACACGCTGCTCGGCATGAATACCTGCCCGATGAAGAAGGACTGAGTCAGAACAAGCCTTTCCAGGCTTTTTTTGCAGAAGGCGGACAGGGCAACCTGGGCCGCCTTTTTTCTGCCTGCTGCGCTCAGTGCCTCAATACTTCTGGAACATCGACAGCAGCAGCATGGGGCTGGCCAATTCGACACCCAGCACAAAGCTGCCGGCCTTGGCCGGATCGCTAGCCGGTGCGCACCAGGTCACGGTCCCGCGAACCTGAACGCAAACCACGGCGTCGGCATACTCCACCGTGACTGGCTGTGAAACGGCCAGGGCATCGTTCATATCGAGACTGACGCCGGAATTCGAAATATCGTTGATGCCGGCAACCGGCAGACGGACCCCTTCACGCACCAGGAACAGCGTTCCCTCGGGTGGGCGTTCGAAGGTGTAACGCTCCTGCTTTCTTTTTTCCTCGCGAAGCATTTTTGATCCTCAGCTCAGATAGTTGGCGACACGAACGTAGTCCTCGACCGGGATGTTTTCCGGTCGATTGGTCGGGTCTATGCCCAGCTCGGCAAAAGCCTCGTCACTGAGCAGGGTCTTCATCGTGTTGCGCAGCATCTTGCGGCGCTGGGAGAAGGCGGTGAGCACGACTTGCGCGAGCTTGTCCTGGCTCCTGGCGGTCAATTCGGACTGCGGCTTGGGGATCAGGCGAACGACGGCGGACTGGACCTTGGGCGGCGGATCGAAACTTTCCGGCGGCACATCGATCAGCCATTCCAGATAGAAACGGTACTGCAGCATGACCGACATGCGACCGAAGTCGGCATTGCCCGGTTCGGCGACCATGCGTTCGACGACTTCCTTCTGCAGCATGAAGTGCATGTCATGGATGACATCGACGGTGTCGGCCAGATGAAAGAGCAGCGGCGTCGAGATGTTGTAAGGCAGGTTGCCGACCAGACGCAAGTCCTTGCCGATGCTGGCAAAGTCGAAGGCCAGGGCGTCGCCTTCGTGGATGGTCATGCGCGACGGCGTATGCTGTTTTTTGAGACGGGCGATGAGGTCGCGGTCGATTTCGACGACATGCAGGTGGTCGACGCGGGTCATCAGCGGCTCGGTGATTGCCCCCAGGCCGGGGCCGATCTCGACCACGGTTTCGTTGCGCTTCGGGTCGATGGCCGAAACGATGGCGGCGATGACACCGTGGTCGACCAGGAAGTTCTGGCCGAAGCGTTTGCGGGCGACGTGACCCTTCATTGTGTTTTCCTTATGGCCATGCGGGCCGCTTCGGCCACCGCCTCGAACAGGCTGCCAGAATCGGCTCGGCCTGTGCCAGCCAGTTCAAGCGCCGTGCCGTGATCGACCGAGGTGCGGATGATGGGCAGGCCGAGCGTGACGTTGATGCCCTTGCCGAAAGTGGCGTACTTGAGGGCGGTGAGGCCCTGGTCGTGATACATGGCGAGGACAGCATCACCTTGAGCGAGAACGGGCGGGGTGAACATGGTGTCGGCCGGGAATGGCCCGGCGAGGGCCATGCCTTCGGCGCGCAGCTTGTCGAGCACGGGGGTGATGACGTCGATTTCTTCCCTGCCGAGATAACCGCCTTCGCCGGCATGCGGATTGAGCCCGGCGACCAGGATACGCGGCTGGGCGATGCCGTA
The DNA here is from genome assembly GCA_903930395.1 of uncultured beta proteobacterium. Taxonomy (GTDB): domain Bacteria; phylum Pseudomonadota; class Gammaproteobacteria; order Burkholderiales; family Rhodocyclaceae; genus Azonexus. The sequence continues at coordinate 621 of CAIYYE010000597.1, read as the reverse complement.
CTTGCCGCGCAGATCGGCGTGCAGGATACGCAAGGTCTTTTCCAGCACCTCGGGGGTGATCGCCGCCGGCACATCCTTGAGCGGCAGATGCGTCGTGGCCAGGGCGACGCGCAGCGGGCCACGCGCCGTATCCCCGGCCAGCATCATGACGACGAGCGGGGTATCGGTCTTTTCGGCGAGGTATTCGGTGTGGCCGGTAAAGGGCACGCCGGCCGCGTTGATGATGCCCTTGTGCACCGGCGCCGTGGCCATCGCGGCAAATTCGCCGGACTGGCAGCCGGCCAGGGCGCGATCAAGCAGGGCGAGCACGTAAGGGCTGTTGGCGGCATCGAGCTGACCAGCCTGCGAAGGCACGGCCAGCGGCAGGTGCAGGACGTCGAGACAGCCTTTAAGCACCTGATTTTCCGGACGAAAGTCGCGGCAGACGACATTCAGGCCCAACTGCGCCGCTCGCGCTTCAAGCAGGGAGCGGTCACCCAGAATGACAGGCTGGGCATCACCTTCATAACCGGCCAGAGACAGGCAGAGTTCCGGACCGATGCCGGCTGGCTCGCCGCTGGTCACGGCTATGACCGGAGGCATCACTTTTCTTCGAGGCGGTTTTCGACGTAGGCGCGGTCG
>CAIYYE010000596.1 GCA_903930395.1 uncultured beta proteobacterium | reverse complement strand
GGAGATAGGGGTTGGCGAACAGCTTCGTCATCATCGTCGGATTATGCCTGAACAGTCGGCAGATCGACCTGTGGCATGGCGTTCAGGCCAATTTGACGCGCGCTGCGCCGCCTCCTGATTATCGGACATATAATTGCATTCATGGTTTCCGTCGTCCATTCTGTCGCCTCGCTGAGCGACTTCGATCAGTTCCTCGCTACCCTGGCCGAGGGCTTGCCCGCTGGCGATGCGGAACGTCTCAAATCGGCTGTCGAGTTCGCCTGGACAACCTATGGCGAACGCACGCTGGGCAGTGGCGAGCGCATCTGGTCGCACGCGCTGGGCATGGCGGTCATCATTGCCGGCCTCCGGCTCGATGTGGAGTCGCGCATTGCCGCGCTGCTCTTCGCCATTCCAGCCCAGGACGAGCATGGGATAGCCACCATCGAAACGCGCTTCGGTAAGCCGGCGGCACATCTGGTGCACGGCATTTCCCGGCTCAACCGCCTGCGCCCGATCACCAAGGGCTTCGTCGCGACCAATATCGAGGCGGGCGAAGTCAATCCGGCCGAGATGAAGGCGCAGATCGAAGTGCTGCGCAAGATGTTGCTCGCCATGGTCGAGGATATCCGCGTCGTCCTGCTGCGCCTGGCCAGCCGGACGCAGACCCTGCGCTACTATGCCTCGAACCCCGATGACGACCTGCGCGTCGAGGTTGCCCGCGAAACGCTCGAACTCTATTCACCCCTCGCCAACCGGCTCGGCGTCTGGGAACTGAAGTGGGAACTGGAAGATCTCTCCTTCCGCTTCATTCATCCGGAAACCTACAAGAAACTCGCCAAGCTGCTCGACGAGAAGCGCAGCGAGCGCGAGCAGTTCATCGTCGATGCCGTGGCGAAAGTGCGCGGCGAACTCGAAGCGGCCGGTGTGCAGAATGCCGAAATCTACGGCCGGCCAAAGCATATCTACAGCATCTGGAACAAGATGCGCAAAAAGGGCGTCGAGTTTTCGGAAGTGTATGACGTGCGCGCCCTGCGCATCATCGTCGACGACCTGCGCGAGTGCTACACCGCGCTCGGCATCGTGCACAACCTGTGGCTGCCGATTCCCAAGGAGTTCGACGATTACATCTCGAATCCCAAGGGCAACAACTACCGCTCCCTGCACACTGCCGTGCGTTGCCCGGACGGGCGCAGCCTGGAAATCCAGATCCGTACCTGGGAAATGCACAAGCATGCCGAACTCGGTGTCGCCGCCCACTGGCGCTACAAGGAAGGCAGCAAGCGGACGACCGAGGACGACTACGACGAAAAGATCGCCTGGCTGCGCCAGCTGCTGACCTGGAAGGACGAAGTCGCCGACAGTTCGGACTGGGTCAAGCATTACAAGCAGGCGGCGCTCGACGAGACGATCTACGTCATCACGCCGCAGGGCAAGGTGGTCGATCTGCCGGCCGGGTCGACGCCGGTCGATTTTGCCTACCGCGTGCACACCGATCTCGGCCACCGTTGCCGGGGCGCCAAGATCGGCGGCCAGCTCGTGCCACTCAACACGGCACTTGAAACCGGGCAGGAAGTCGAAATCGTCACCGCCAAGGTGGGCGGGCCGTCACGCGACTGGCTCAACCCGCTGCAGGGCTACATTCATACCAAGAGCGCCCGCGTCAAGGTGCGCGCCTGGTTCTCCAACCTGGCACTCGAAGAAACCCTGGGCGAAGGGCGCAGCCTGATTGCCAAGGAATTGCAGCGGGCCGGCCAGACCGGGGCGAATATTGAGGAACTGGCGCACAAGCTCGGTTTTACCCGCGCCGATGACCTCTACATCGCCGCTGCCCGCGGCGACCTCAATCAGCGCCAGTTCCAGTCCGTCGCCAAGGGCGGTGACCTGCTGGCCGAAACGCTGGCACCGGACGAGGTGCTGACCAAGCCGAGCAAGCCGGTACAGGGCAACCAGGGCATCCTGATCGTCGGCGTCGACAAGCTGCTGACCCAGCTTGCCCGTTGTTGCAAACCGGCGCCGCCGGACGAGATCCAGGGCTTCATCACGCGCGGCAAGGGGATTTCCATCCATCGCATGGATTGTCCGAACTTCGCAAATCTGGCAGCCCTGCATCCGGAACGTGTCATCGAAACCGACTGGGGTCTGACGACGACCGGCGTCTTTGCCGCCGACATCATCGTCGATGCGCACGACCGTCAGGGACTGTTGCGTGATATTTCGGAAATTTTTACCCGCGAACGGCTCAATGTCGTCGGCGTCAATACCCAGTCCAAGCAGGGCAAGGCGCACATGAGCTTTACCGTCGAAATCACCAATCTGCAGCAGATGCAGAAGACCCTGGCCCTCATCCACGAGGTTGAAGGGGTGGTCGGGGTGCGCCGGGCCTGAGTTGGCTCAGCGACGGTTGGCGCTTTCGTTGATCAGGCGGAACCGCCCGGTCGGGCGATTCCGCAATGCCCCTCGCTTAAGCGAGGGGGCTTACCAGAGATGCCACCAGGCAGTCTTGCGCTTAAGACCGTCCTTGTAGAAACGGCTGGTCGGGAAGGTTTTCTTCATGACGCGGTCGGCGTCGTCGCGCAGGTCGTTCATGCCCATCTGGTCATAGGCCAGGACCAGAACGAACATGGCTTCTTCGATGGCAGGGGCCTGCGGG
>CAIYYE010000595.1 GCA_903930395.1 uncultured beta proteobacterium | reverse complement strand
CACTTGCCCGGAATGCGGCAAGGAGAGCTATAGCAAGCAGCTTTCCGCCGCAGGTTTCCAATTGAAGGGCAGTGGCTGGTACGCCACCGATTTCAAGGGCAGCAGCAAAAAGGCCGACGCCCCGCCACCCTGCCAGACCGGGGAAGGAAGCTGCTCATCGTGCGTGGCCAGCTAATCAAGCGTTACTTCATCACCGGCCTGTTGATCTGGGTCCCGCTGGTCATCACCGGCTGGGTACTGTCGCTCATCGTCAATACGCTCGACCAGTCGCTGCGCTTGCTTCCCGAATCGATGCACCCCCAATCGCTGGTCGGCTTTGCCATCCCCGGCGCTGGTGCTGTGTTGACGCTGCTGATGATCTTTCTGACCGGCCTGCTGGCCGCCAATTTCATCGGCCAGAAGCTGGTAGGCTGGTGGGACAAGCTGCTCTCGCGCATTCCCGTCGTCAACTCCGTGTACAAGAGCGTCAAGCAGGTCTCCGATACCCTGTTCGCCCCCAACGGCAATGCGTTTCGCAAGGCGCTGCTGGTCCAGTATCCGCGCCAGGGCAGTTGGACGGTCGCTTTCCTGACCGGCCGTCCCGGCGGCGATATCCCGCGCCACTTGCACGGCGAATACGTCAGCGTCTATGTCCCGACCACGCCGAATCCGACCTCCGGCTTTTTCCTGATGATGCCGGCGCAGGACGTTGTCGAACTCGACATGACCGTCGACGAGGCACTCAAGTACATTATTTCGATGGGGGTCGTGGCACCGCCACAGCACCCTCATGTCGTCACCCACACCTAAGCAACCCCACGGAATTTCCATGCGTACCCATTATTGCGGACAACTCAATGCCGCCCTCGACGGGCAAATCGTCACCCTGTGCGGCTGGGCCCACCGTCGCCGCGACCACGGCGGCGTCATCTTCATCGACCTGCGCGACCGCGAAGGTCTTGCCCAGGTCGTTTGCGACCCGGATCGTGCCGCCACCTTCGCCATTGCCGAATCGGTGCGCAACGAGTTCTGCCTGAAGATCACCGGCAAGGTTCGTCCGCGCCCGGCCGGCACGACCAATGCCAACCTGGCCTCCGGCGAAATCGAGATCCTCTGCCACGAGATCGAGGTGCTGAACCCCTCCGTCACGCCGCCTTTCCAGCTCGATGAGGACAATCTCTCCGAGAATGTTCGCCTGACCCATCGCGTCATCGATCTGCGTCGCCCGCAGATGCAGAACAACCTCATGCTGCGCTACAAGACGGCTCGTGCCTTCCGCCGCTTCCTCGACGACAACGGCTTCATCGATATCGAAACGCCGATGCTGACCAAGTCCACCCCGGAAGGCGCCCGCGACTATCTCGTGCCCTCGCGCGTCCATGACGGCCAGTTCTTCGCCCTGCCGCAGTCGCCGCAACTCTTCAAGCAACTGCTCATGGTCGCCGGTTACGACCGCTACTATCAGATCGTCAAATGTTTCCGCGACGAAGACCTGCGCGCCGACCGTCAGCCTGAATTCACCCAGGTCGATATCGAAACCTCGTTCATGAGCGAGGCTGAAATCATCGCCCTGACCGAAAAGCTGATCCGCACCGTCTTCAAGGAAGCGATCAACGTCGACCTGCCGGATTTTCCGCGCATGACCTACGCCGAAGCCATGCACCGCTTTGGCTCGGACAAGCCCGACCTGCGTGTCACCCTCGAACTGACCGAAGTCACCGACGCCTTCAAGGATGTCGCCTTCAAGGTCTTCGCCGGCGTCGCCAACAGCGAAGGCGGCCGCATTGCCGCCATGCGCATTCCGGGCGGTGCCACGCTGACCCGAGGCGAGATCGATGCCTACACCCAGTTCGTCGGCATCTACGGCGCCCGTGGTCTGGCCTACATCAAGGTCAATGACGTCAGCCAGCCGAACGAAACCGGCCTCCAGTCGCCCATCGTCAAAAACCTCTCGGAAGCCTCCCTCAAGGCCGTGCTCGAACGCACCGGCGCACAGTCGGGCGACCTCATCTTCTTCGGCGCCGACAAGGCCAAGATCGTCAATGACGCCCTCGGTGCGCTGCGCATCAAGATCGGCCACGAAAAAGGCTTCGTCACCGGCGCCAAGTGGGCACCGCTGTGGGTCATCGATTTCCCGATGTTCGAATACGACGACGAATCGAAGCGCTGGACGGCCTGCCACCACCCCTTCACCAGCCCCAAGGACGAGCATCTCGAGTTCCTCGAAACCGACCCGGGCAAGTGCCTGGCCAAGGCTTACGACCTGGCGCTGAACGGTTGGGAACTGGGCGGCGGCTCGGTCCGTATCCATCGCTCCGAAGTGCAGGAAAAGGTTTTCTCTGCCCTCAACATCGGCCCGGAAGAGCAGCAGGCCAAGTTCGGCTTCCTGCTCGATGCGCTCAAGTACGGCGCACCGCCGCATGGCGGCCTGGCTTTTGGTCTCGATCGCATCGTCACCATGATGACCGGTGCCGAATCGATCCGTGACGTCATCGCTTTCCCGAAGACCCAGCGCGCCCAGTGCCTGCTCACCGACGCCCCGTCGCCGGTCGACGAAAAGCAGTTGCGCGAACTGCACATCCGTCTGCGCCAGAAGGTTGAAACCCAAGTCGACGTCCCCAAGGCCTAAAGCGACATGATGATCTGGATGCGCTTCCTGCTCGTCGCCTGGCTGGCGATCGGAAGCGCCTTCGGTTTCACCTGGTCGCTGAGCCCGGCGGCGGACAGCATCGCCGTCGGCGAACTGCCGGCCGAAGCTCGCCAGACCTTGAACCTGATCAAGGCTGGCGGCCCCTT
>CAIYYE010000594.1 GCA_903930395.1 uncultured beta proteobacterium | reverse complement strand
CGGCGCGCACGCATTTTTGCGAGGTGGTCGCGCGGGAATAAGGCCGCTTGTCGAAACCTAGGAAGACGTCCTTGAACTGATTCAACCCGGCATTGGTGAAGAGCAGGGTCGGATCCTCGTGCGGCACCAGCGAACTGGAGGAAACGACCTGGTGGCCCTTGGAGGCGAAGAAGTCGAGGAACTGCTGGCGGATTTCGGCGCTTTTCATAAGCTGGCGGCCTTCAAGACGTTGATATGCGAAGCCCGTGATTTTAATTGAAAGCGCCAGCTGTTGAAGCAGCCGAAACAAAAAACCCGCCGGGCGGCGGGTCGTGCGGCGTCAGGTGCGATCAACGACGATGCGGACGGTCAACGCGACCGTTGTGGTTGTAATCGTGCTGGCGATCATGTTTCTGGTTGTAGATACGGCGGCTCTGGACGTCCTGGGCCTGATGCAGGCGGGCCCGCTCGCCACGGGTCACGACACCGTCGGCCTTGGCACGTGCTTCCATGTTCTCGACATGCTGCTGGCCGCGTTCGAGGCGATTGGCTTCGCGCTGGGTCAAGCTGCCCGAGGCGACGCCCTGGTCGATGCGGCGCTCCTGATTGGCTTCGCGCTGATCAACCCGCGGCGTGTAGGTCTGGGCAAAGGCAAGCGCCGGCAGGACGAGGGAAAGGATGGCGATGGACTTGACGATTTTCATGTTTATCTCCTGATGGATAGGGCGAACTCCCTGGACGCCATTAGAAAATAAATCTTCAGAAAAATCAGCCGCCTAAATGCAAGCCTTTGTAAGGAGTTGTTTCGGGGGCAAAGAGATCAAGACGGTCGGTAAAAATGGCGCTGACGCCACGATCGAACAAGGATTCTGCGTCTTGCGCGGTATTGACCGTGTAACACAGTACGGGGATGCCATGGGCGCGCGCCTCGGCCAGCACCTCGGTGGGCAAACGATCGGCGGCACAGTGCATCGTGACGGCACCCAGGCGCCGCGCCACGGACCACCAGTCCGCAGGCACCTGCTCGTAGAGCAAGCCACGCGGAATCTGCGGCGCGAGATCACGGGCAATTTCCAGTGCCTCAAGCGAAAAAGAGGAGATCAGAGGCTGGACCCCGGCCCCTTGCCACAGCTCGCCGCTCAGTCGGGCGACCGCCTCAGCCGTCTCGCGCTCGAAGCCCGACGCCGGCTTGATCTCGACATTGGCCAAAAGCCCCAGCTGCCGGCACAGGGCAACGGCATCGGCATAGCGGGGAACGGGTTCGCCGCCGCCGGCATCCAGCCTGAAAAGAACGGCATCCGGCGTTGCACTGACCGGCCCCTGGCCAGTCGTCGTGCGCTCAAGCGTTTCGTCGTGAATGAGCACCGGCGTGCCATCCGCCGACAGCATCACGTCGAACTCGACGGCCATAAATCCCATTGCCGCCGCCAGCCGGATACCGGCCAGGGTATTTTCCGGTGCCAGCGAGCCGCCACCGCGATGGGCTATCCAGCGCGGCAGCGGAAAGGTCATCAGAAGGGCTGTGCCTTCTTCAGGAGCGGCTTGGCCGTCAGCAAGGCATTACCGCGACTGACCGCCGTGTCGAGCGCGGCCTTGGCCGGTTTCGTGTCGGCCCAGACCGCTTCCATTTCTTCATCGGTCACGATGCGCACCGCATCGATGTTGGCGACGCGCACGGCCGGCTTGCTGCCGTTGCCTTTGAGCGAGGCAAAAGCAATTTCCTGCGTCTTGTCACCATCCTGCAACAGCTTGCTGCGGGCTGCCGCACGGGCTACCGAAGTCATCGGCAAACCACCGTAGACACGGACGATTTCGATCTGCATCTCCGGTGAAAGCACAAATTTGACGAATTTAGCCACCTGCTTGTACTGGGCCGGCGAGTGGCCGGCACCTATCCACAAGGAGGCGCCGTCCGCCAGCGACGACTGGCGACCGCCATAGACATCATCGTGATACGGCAGCGCAGCAACGCCCAGTTCGACCCCCTTGGCATCGCGGAAATCGGTATATTCGCGCGAATCGGTGCTGATCATCGCGCACTCGCCTTCGTGGAACCTGGCACTGGCTTCGTTGCGGCGGCCGAAGACCTTGAAATAATTGGCCTTGGTCCACGTCGCCATCATGGCCAGGTGCTTGACCTGCGGCAGGCCGTTGAAGGTCAGCACGCCCTTGTCGGTAGTCGCCGGTACGCCGGAAATGGCACTGACGTTATCGACGTGCACCCAGACCGGCCATGAGGACGTGTACGGACAGGCAAAACCGGCGTCCTGGAGCTTGTCGAGCATGCCCTGCATTTCGAACCAGGTCTTCGGCGGCTGCTCGGGATTCAGGCCGGCCTTGCGGAAGGCATTCTTGTTGTAAAACAGCACGGGCGTGGAGTAGAGCACGGGCAGGGCAACCAGACGGCCCTTGGCATCGAGCACGCCGGCCTTGAGGTCGCCGGAAAGTTCGCCGAACTTCAGGGGCTCGCCGGCCTTGGTCATCATTTCATGCAAGGGCACAAATTGCCGGGGCTGAATCAGCACATCGCTCATGTCGTAGCGACTGACGAGGTTAAGCGCCGCCGGCTTGTCGCCCTTTTCCAGGCGAGCCAGCTTCAGCGTGCTGCCGGATTCCTTGTTGAAGCGGTCGACAATGGCCTGCAGTCGTTCTTCGCCGACCGGACCGAGGTTGTGGGCCAGTTCGAAGGCCAGGCTGGGCGCCGGTTCGGCTGCCGGCTTGGCAGACTTGGCGGCAGGCTTGGCCTGCACGAACGAACTGGCCAGGGCCAGCGCGAGAACAAGCGTCAGGGGACGAAGACAATGCGACATGGATACTCCAGAATATCTTGAAGATGCGAATTATAACGGCCAAGCGGCATCACACTTGCCACACATTTTTCGCAAATATGCGAAAATCCAGCCCATGATCAAGCGAACTTTTTTCATTCTCGCCTTCCTCGGACTGAGCGCCTGCGACCAGGTCAACCAGAAGCTTGGCCTTGAAGATCTGGCCAAGAAGGAAGCCAGGGCCGAGCAGGAAGCGAAGGCGGTCGGTAGCGCCTGCCGCCAGTCCGGACGGGCCATTGAAGATTGCTATTCGATTTACGGCTGGTTACCCAAGGCTGGCATTTATGCCGGCTGGCGCGAAATGGACGAGTACATGCGCGAGAACAAGCTGGAGACGATCGCGCCGCAGTTGCCACCACCGGAAGGCCCTGGCGCCAGGAAAAAGAAAAAGAATGCCGAGGCTGCCCCCGAAGGTGACGCCAAGGCCGAGGCCAAGGACGATCACAAGGCTGAAGCCAAGGCCGAACCCGAGAAGAAAGCCGACAAACACTAGGCTGACGAGGGGACGCCAATGCCGCAGAGCACCAGAAAACCCAGACCATGAAATTTCCGGCATTTCTCGGCGGTATACGCGGCAAGCTGATCGGCATTTTCGTGCTGATCAAGGTCGTGCCGCTGCTCTTGCTGGCCGGATTTGCCTGGCACGCCACCAGCCAGCTGGGCGAGGACGTTTCGCTCAAGGCAGGCGGCATGGCGGATGCCATGCTGTCGACGCTCAAGACGGTGGGCAAGACCGTCACCGACGACTCCATTCGCGCCCTCGACCTGCGTTCGCGTGAAGCCATCGAGGCGCAGACCACCGATACCGCCAAGGAAATTGCCACTTTTCTCTATGGCCGCGACACCGACATCCGGCAAGCGGCCGTGCTTGAGCCGTCCGAAGCGGCATTCCGCAACTTTCTCAGCGAGCGCACGCGGCCGGTTTATCAGCATGGGCCGTGGAAACTCGCTGAGGATGGCAAATCCTGGGTACCCGAGCAGCCTGTCGTACGCGAGGCCAAGGTGACGCGCCCGGTACTGCCGGACAACGCCAAGGATTTTCATGCCCGTCCGGCCGAATATTTTGGCGAGAAGGAGCAACGGCCGCTGTTCGTCGAAATGACTTTTATCGACCTTAATGGCAACGAGAAGGTCAAGGTGACGAGTGGCAGGCTGACCGGGAAAGAGCGCAAGAACGTCAGCGACCGCAACAATACCTTCATCAAGGCGGAAACCTATTTCGCCGACCTGAAAAAACTCAAGCCCGGCGACATCTACGTTTCCGACGTCATTGGCGCCTACGTGCCGACGCAGCTCATCGGCCCTTACCTGCCGGCCAGTCTGGACAAGGCCGGCAAACCCTTCACACCCGAAGAGTCAGCCTACGCCGGCACCGAAAATCCGCTCGGCAAGCGTTTCCGTGGCATTGTCCGCTGGGCGACGCCCGTCGTCAGGGATGGCCGGATAAGCGGTTACGTCACGCTCGCCCTCGACCATGACCACATCCGCCAGTTTTCCGACCGCCTGATGCCGACGGAAGAACGCCACACGCCGATCGCCGACCCCATCAAGGGCAATTACGCTTTTCTCTGGGATCACCGGAGCCGCTCGATTTCGCATCCGCGCGACTATTTCATCACCGGCTACGACCCGCAGACCGGACAGCCGGCAACTCCCTGGATGGACGCCGATCTTTACACCGAATGGCAGACCAGCGGCAAACCGTCGCACGAGTTCCTGGCCGACATTCCCGCCTTCCGCAACCAGAGCCTCAAACTTAAACCGGCCAAGGAACTGATCAAGGCCGGCACGGTGGGCCTCGACTGCCGCTACCTCAATTTCTCGCCACAATGCGACGGCTGGAACGCCCTGACTGAGCATGGGGGTTCCGGCTCCTTCGTCATTTTCTTCTCCGGCCTGTGGAAGCTGACCACGGCCGCCGCCATCCCCTACTACACGGGCCAATATGGCAAATCGCCACAGGGCTTCGGTTTTGTCACCATCGGCGCCAATGTCGACGAGTTCCACAAGGCGGCGACCGAAACGGCCGGGCGCATCAACACCCTGCTCGAAGAAAAGGATGCCAATCTCTCCGCCCAGCGCAGCGAACTGCTTGACCATATTGCCGGCAGCCTGACGACGACCGCCATCGGTCTGTGGGGCTCGACGCTGCTCATGGTCATCGTCGTCATCGGCATCGCCGTATGGATGGCCGGGCTACTCACCCGGCGCATCACGGCCATGATTTCGGGCATTCACGCTTTCCAGCAGGGCGACCTGAAACATCGCCTGGAGGCTGGCTCCTCCGACGAAATGGGCGAACTTTCCCGCTCCTTCAACCGCATGGCCGACTCGGTTGAAGAGTCCTTCAAACGCCTCGAGGAGGCCAAGGAGAAGGCGGAGGAAGCCAGCCGGCAGAAATCTGCCTTCCTGGCCACCATGTCCCACGAGTTGCGCACCCCGCTCAACGGCATCCTCGGCTTTGCCGACCTGCTCAAGGACGACCTTGAAGATCCCGGGCATCGCAGCCACGCAGAAATCATCGCCCAGAGCGGCAACCACCTGCTCCAGCTGGTCAATGAAATCCTCGATCTGGCCAAGATCGAGTCCGGCGAGATGAAGATCAACATCACCGCTATTCCACTGGCCGCCTTGCTCGCCGAATGTATGGCCAGCCATAGGGCCATCGCCGAAGACAAAGGACTTCAACTGCAACTTCAACTGGCCGATGACCTGCCGGAAATCTTCAATACCGACCCGACCCGCCTGCGCCAGATTCTCAACAACCTGCTCGGCAATGCCGTGAAATTCACTGCCGCCGGCAAGGTCTGCCTCGAGGTCAGCCGTGCCGGGCACGACATAGCCTTCGCCATCCACGACACCGGCCCCGGCATTTCGCCGGAACACCATGCAACGGTTTTCGAGAAATTCAAGCAACTGGACAATTTCCTGACCCGTGAACACGGCGGCACCGGCCTGGGTCTTGCCCTCGTCCGCCAACTGGTGGAACAAATGGGCGGGCGCGTCAGGCTCGACTCGGAAATTGGCGCCGGATCGACCTTCACAGTTTACCTGCCACTGGATATCGACCATGACCGAACCACGTAAGGCCCTGGTCGTCGACGACCATCCGACCAACCGACTGCTTGCCGAAGCACTGCTCAGAAAGTGCGGCTGGACGGTGTTCCAGGCCGATTGTGGCCAGGCGGCACTGACTTTGGCCGCCCAGCACCCATTCCGCCTCATCCTGCTTGATATCAGCATGCCTGGCCTGTCCGGCGAAGAAACCTGTGCCAGGCTAAGGGCAGCCGAAGCTGCCGAGCCCCTGCATATCGTCGCCTACACGGCGCATGCCTTCCCGGAGGATGAAGCACGGTTGCTTGCCTGCGGTTTCGACGAAGTCCTCGTAAAACCGATCAGCCGCCAGCGCATCGAAGACCTGGTGGCCAAACTTTGATTCTGCCGCCGGCAAGAATTCGATTGGAGCCACGCTTCAAGCATCCGGGTGATCATGGGCAGGTAGGCGTATAATTCGGCCCCATGTCTGAAATCAATACCTTAGCCGGCGAAAACGCCATAGTCATCGCT
>CAIYYE010000593.1 GCA_903930395.1 uncultured beta proteobacterium | reverse complement strand
GGGGCCCAGAAGTCGACGACGACGGGCAGGTCGTTGCGGGCCAGGTGGCGGTCAAAGGTGGCGGCAGTCAGTTCCAGCGGCTCGCCGGTGAACAGCGCTGCCTTGCACTGGCCGCAAATCGGGCTGTTCTTGAGCTTGGACGCGGGAATCCGGTTGACTGCGGTGCAGTGCGGACAAACGACATGCAGGTTGGTGTCAGGCATCGGTTGCTCCTCGAGTCAGATGCTGCTGATGTTTGTCCCCGGTGCCGGATTTCAAGAGCGGGCGCCGAATTTGATGGCTTGCCGGGCAGATGTTTCAAGGGACTGCGGGTCGATGGCGACCTGGGTCGGCCAGCCGGCCAGGTGGCCTTCGACGACGTCGGCCAGTGCCTTGATCCAGGCGTCGTCTTCATTGAGCGCCGGAACGTAGTGGTATTCCTTGCCGCCGGCCTTGAGGAAGTCGTCGCGGCCTTCCTGGGCGATTTCTTCCAGGGTTTCGAGGCAGTCTGCGACAAAGCCGGGGCAGATGACGTCGACCCGGCGGATGCCCTTCTGGCCCCATTCATGCAGCGTCGGAGCGGTGTAGGGCTGGAGCCACTCGGCCTTGCCGAAACGTGACTGGAAGCAGATCTGGAATTGCTCGGGCTTGAGATTGAGGCGCTCGGCGAGCAGGCGGCCGGTCTTGTGGCATTCGCAGAAATACGGGTCACCCAAGGTCAGGCTGCGCTTGGGCAGGCCGTGGAAACTGATGAGCAGGCGGTCGTTGTCGCCTAACTGGCCATTCGCCTGCCAGTGCTTGCGTACGGTTTTTTCGAGTGCGCTGATATAGCCGTCATGGTCGTGGAAATTGCGCGTGAAGCGCATTTCCGGCTGGTTGCGGGTTTTCGTCAGCCACTGGCAGGCGTCGTCGACCACCGTCGCCGTCGTGCTTGCCGCGTATTGCGGGTACATCGGGACGACCAGAATGCGGTTGGCGCCTTCGGCCTTGAGGTGGGAGAGGACGTCGGGCAGCGCTGGCGAGCCGTAGCGCATCGCCCAGGTCACCTTGACATGATGGCCGCGCTGGCCGATCAGGCCGTTGAGCAGTTTGGCCTGGCGCTCGGTATGGACGCGCAGCGGCGAACCTTCGGGCATCCAGACGCTGGCATATTTGGCCGCCGATTTTTTCGGTCGGGTGTTCAGGATGATGCCGTTGAGGATCAGCCACCAGATCGGCTTCGGGATTTCAACGACGCGCGGATCGGAGAGGAATTGCTTGAGGTAGCGTTTGAGGGCGGGCGCGGTGGGCGCATCCGGCGTGCCGAGATTGACGAGGACAACGGCGGTGCTGGCCGCGGTGCCGTGGCGGTGCGGCGGCTCGGGGAGAAAACGGGGCATTAGTTATCCGACTTGTAGGAAAGGGCGCTGGAGAGCAGGCGGGCGGTGATGTCGACGATGGGGATGACCCGTTCGTAGGCCATCCGGGTCGGGCCGATGACGCCGACCGAGCCGACGATGCGGCCATCGACGCTATAGGGGGCGGCGATGACGCTGCATTCGTCGAGCGGGGCGATACCCGATTCGCCGCCGATGAAAATCTGTACGCCTTCGGCGCGATGCGAAATATCGAGCAGGCTGACGAGGCTGGAGCGTTGCTCGAAGAGGTCGAAGAGTTCGCGAAGTCGCTTCATGTTCGACGACAGCTCTTCGACATCTAGCAGGTTGCGTTCGCCGGAAATGACGTAGGGCGCCGAATTTTCAGCCATCGCGGCGTCGCCGGCGTCGAGCGCGAGGGCCATGAGCGGCTTGATGTCTTCGCGCAATTGCTGAATTTCGCTGGCCAGGCGCTGGCGTATCTGCTCGAAATCGAGACCGGCGAAATTCTGCGTCAGGTAATTTCCGGCGCTGACCAGCTCGGCCGGCGAATACGCCTTGTCGGCGGTGACGATGCGGTTCTGCACATCGCCGTCGGCAGTAACGATGATGAGCAGGATACGTTTTTCGGAGAGGCTGAGAAATTCGATCTGGCGGATGCGGCTGGCCTGGCGGCGGGGTGCGATGACGACACCGGCGAAATTGGAGAGGCTGGAGAGCAGTTGCGAGGCGCTGGCGATGATCTGGCTTGACGGCCGGCCGTGCAGCGCTTCTTCCATCTGGCCCATCTGCCGCGCTTCGAGCGGCTGCACGGTGAGCAGGCTGTCGACAAACAGCCGGTAACCGCGCGCCGTCGGAATGCGCCCGGCCGAGGTGTGTGGGCTGGCGACGAAACCGGCTTCTTCGAGGTCGGCCATGACGTTGCGGATGGTCGCCGGCGACAGGTCGAGGCCGGAAAACTTGGACAAGGCACGCGAGCCGACCGGTTGCCCGTCGGCGATGTAATGTTCGACCAGGGTTTTAAGGAGGGTGCGCGAGCGTTCATCAAGCATGGCTGGATTGTACAAAAATCTGCGGCCAGCACAGCAACAGCTTTTTTATGCAAGAATTCGAACCCATGAACAGAAGCTTTGCTTCCCTGAAGAATCCCCGGACCATCGCCCTGGTCGGCAAATACCACAGCATGGAAATTGCCGAGTCCTTGCGTCGTCTGGCCGAATACCTGTACGAGCGCGGTGTTTCGGTCTTCATCGAGCGCGAAACGGCTGAGCATATCGGCAAGAAAGTTGATCTGTCGCGCTGGGTGACCTGCGGTTTCAATGATATCGGCGCCCATGCCGATCTTGCCATCGTGCTCGGCGGTGACGGCACCATGCTCAATGCGGCGCGCCGCCTGGCCCGCTATTGCGTCCCCCTGGTTGGCGTCAATCAGGGCCGCCTCGGCTTCATGACCGACATCGCCCGCGACGACCTGCTGACCTGCATGGACGACCTGCTCGACGGTCGTTTCACCCAGGAAAACCGGATGCTGCTGGCCGGTGAAGTGACGCGCGACGGCAAGGAAATCGCCTCCAACATGGCACTCAACGACGTCGTCGTGGACAAGGGCGCCATCGGCCGGATGATCGAATTCGAGTTGTTCATCGATGGCGAGTTCATCTACAACCTGCGCTCCGACGGCCTGATTGTCGCCACGCCGACCGGCTCGACGGCTTATTCAATGTCGGCCGGCGGCCCCATCCTGCACCCGACCACGGCCGGTATCGCCCTCGTCCCGCTCTGCCCGCATGCCTTGAGCAACCGCCCGATCATCGTCAATGAAAGCGCCGACATCGAGCTGCGCATCGCCAATGCCGACGACGCGCGCGTGCACTTCGACGGCCAGGTGACGATCGATCTCGAACGCGGCGACTGCGTCCGCCTGCGCCGCTCCGAACACGCCATCTGTTTCCTGCATCCGCCCGGCTACAGCTATTTCGCCATGTTGCGTCAGAAGCTGCAGTGGAGTGAGCGGCCCAAAGGAACCTGATTAGCTGATGCTGCAGCACCTGACCATTCGCGATTTTGTCATTGTCGACCGGCTGGAACTCTCGTTTCAGGACGGTTTTGGCGCCCTGACCGGCGAGACCGGGGCCGGCAAGTCCATTCTCATCGATGCCCTGGCTCTCGCACTTGGTGAGCGCGCCGATGCCGGCGTGGTCCGTTCTGGTTGCGACAAGGCGGAAGTTGCCGCCACCTTTGTTATCGGCGCCCAGCCGCAGGTGAGCGACTGGCTGCGCAGCAACGATCTCGACGGTGACGACGAGTTGCTGCTCCGCCGTGTCGTCGATGCTGGTGGCCGTTCGCGTGCCTACATCAACGGTTCGCCGGCCACTGTGCAGCAATTGCGCGAAGTCGGCGAGTGGCTGGTCGATATTCATGGGCAACACGCTCACCAGTCGCTGTTGCGCGCCGAGGCCCAGCGCACTTTGCTCGACAGCCACGCCGGCTTGGGCAGCGTGGCGCGTGATGTGGCCGCTGCCTGGAAGCGCTGGCGCGATGCCGAGCAAATGCTGCGTACGGCGAGCGAAGGTGCCGATGCCTTGCTGCGCGAACGCGAGCAACTGCAATGGCAGATTGGCGAACTCGACGCCCTGGCCTTTGGCGACGACGAATGGGCAACGCTCGATGTCGAACATCGCCGGCTCGGTCATGCCGCCAGCCTGATCGAGGGGGCGCAGTATGCCCTGGCTATCCTTTCCGATGACGATGCCGCCTGCGAACGGCAGATCGATGGCGTCGCCACCCGCCTCGGCAACCTCGCCGAGTATGATCCGGCGCTGGCTGAAGTCGCCGCCTTGATCGGCTCGGTGCAGGCCGAATTGTCCGATGCCGTCTCCACCCTGCGCCGCTATGCCGACCGGGCCGATCTCGACCCGACCCGTCTGGCCCAGGTCGAACGCCGGATGGATGCGGTGATGAGCCATTCCCGCAAATATCGCGTCCAGCCGCCGGAGTTGCCGGGCCTGCTGGCCGGCTGGCGGCAACGTCTGGCCGAACTTGATGAGTCGGCCGATCTGGCGGCGCTCGAAACGAAAGTCGCGGCCGCGCGCCAGGATTTTCAGGGGCAGGCGGAAAAGCTCTCGGCCGGCCGCAAGAAAGCTGCCAGCGAGATGGGAACGGCGGTCAGTGAGATCATGCGCCAGCTCGCCTTGTCTTCGGGGCGCTTCGAAGTCGCCCTCGTGCCGGTTGCCGATGGCGCTGTCTATGGCCTGGAGCAGATCGAATTCCGCATCGGCGGCCTGGCTGGCAATGAAGCCAAACCGCTGGCCAAGGTGGCTTCCGGCGGCGAACTGTCGCGCATCAGCCTGGCGATACAAGTACTCACCTCGCGCTCAGCCAGCGTACCGACCCTTATCTTTGACGAGGTCGATGTCGGCATCGGGGGCGGCGTCGCCGAAATTGTCGGTCGCCTGCTGCGCGAACTCGGCAGCGAACGTCAGGTCCTCTGCGTCACCCACCTGCCGCAGGTCGCAGCGCAAGCCAACTGGCAGTGGCAAGTCAGCAAGGCAACGCGCGACGGCGTCACGCTGAGCGCCATCCAGCCGCTCGATGCGGCCGGCCGGGTCCAGGAAATCGCCCGCATGCTGGGCGGGGTCGAAATTACCGACATCACCTTGCAGCATGCCCGAGAGTTGCTCCGGCTGTAGGTTGAAGCAGGTTCTGGATTCTGCGCACGGGCCGCGAGATGGCCAAAATCAGATGATGCCGCCTAGGCGCAATACCGCCAGCAAGGCCAGCACCAGGAAAAACACGCCGCTGACCCGGTGTATCCAGTGCAGGGGCAGGCGATTCAGCCAGCGCCTGCCGGCAACGACGCCGAGGATGGAGGTGCAGGCCAGGGCCAGCGTGGCGCCGACCCATGTCGCTGTT
>CAIYYE010000592.1 GCA_903930395.1 uncultured beta proteobacterium | reverse complement strand
GTCATCCGGACGTGCTGGCAAGGGTGCAGCCGGGATCGTGCCGGCCGGGCTGGCTGAACGGCTGGTCACGCCGCTGATTGACCGGGTTGAGCAACTGGTCGCCGATGGTGTCGTGGCCGATCTTGAGCTGGCCGATGCCGGCGTAATATTTGGCACCGGTTTTGCGCCCTTCACCGGCGGCCCGATGCACCTTCGGCAAAGTACTGAATAACAGTGTTGTTTATTTCCAACGGGCGTTTGAATTTCTGCATTTCAAACGATGTTTCAGACGCCTGTTTGGGATTTAATCGTAGCAGCAGTACAGGGAGTATTTCTCCCAACATAACAAAACAGGAGACGAAACTATGAACAAAACCAATCTGCGCCTGATTCCGGCGCTCATCGCCATTGCCTTTTCCGGCAGCGCGGCCGCTGCGGGCTTTCAACTGCAGAATCAGACCGGTTCCGGGAACGGAACTGCTTTCGCCGGTGCTGCCGCTGCGGCTGAAGATGCAGGTACCGTCATGTGGAACCCGGCCGGTATGACGTATTTGCCGAAGGGCCACAATATTGCGATGGGCGGAACGATTTTGCATCGCTCGATCGAATTTACGAATAACGGTTCATCAACTGTGAGTTCTGCTGCTTTCCCTCTGGGGACGACAGATGGCGGTGATGCCGGGGGCACGGCTCTGATCCCGTTTGGCTATTGGGCCTATTCTGTCAATGACACCCTTTCTGTTGGTCTGGGCGTTTCGCCTACCTTCGGCAATGTCACGGAATACGACTTCAGTTTCGTCGGGCGTAACGCCGGCTATTACGCCGACATCGAGCAAATCAACATCAATCCCTCGGTCGCCTACAAAGTGAATGAGATGCTCTCGATTGGCGGCGGTCTCAACTTTGCTCACAACACGACCCACTTTAAACAAGGCGTTCCGGCATCGACTGGTCTTGGCTTCCCAGCCAACAATTTCCTCGACGTCAAAGGTGATGCCTGGGCTGTCGGTTACAACCTCGGTGCCATGTTTCAGGTAACGCCGAGCACCCGCATCGGCGTGACCTATCGTTCCGAGCTGGAATTTGATCTGGAAGGCAATCAGACATTCGGTACCCAGGTTCCAGGCGTACTGGTTAACCAGGAGATCACCGCCCAACTGATAACACCGGCCTCCGCCTCACTGGCACTTTCCCAGAAAATTGGCAGCAAGCTGGAGATGCTGGCTGATTTCACCTGGACCGAGTGGAGCGTCATTAACACCATTCAAATTAAAAACAGTGCCACCGGTGCCAATCAAAGTGCCTTGAGCTATAACTTCCAGGACACTTGGCGCGTTGGTCTGGGCGGCATTTATC
Organism: uncultured beta proteobacterium; assembly: GCA_903930395.1. GTDB lineage: Bacteria > Pseudomonadota > Gammaproteobacteria > Burkholderiales > Rhodocyclaceae > Azonexus. Next base: position 1,398 of record CAIYYE010000592.1, on the reverse strand, counting down.
AGCTGAACGATGCATGGAAACTGAAGTTTGGCGTTGCTTTCGACAAGTCTCCGGTCAAGTCGGCTGCCGACCGTACCATGACGCTGCCCGACTCGGACCGGACCTGGCTTTCGCTCGGTGCACGCTATCAATACTCCAAGGCAATCTCGATTGACGTGGGTTATACCCACATCTTTTTTGCCAGCGCCGATACCGCCCGTGCGGTTGATTTTCCTGCAGGAAATACGCGTCAAGTCATTCGCGGCGATTTCAAGACCACCGCCGACAGTCTTGGTCTGCAGTTGAACTACAACTTCTGATCCGGACTTTGTCCGCGTAATCAAATCCCCGGCCAGACCGGGGATTTTTTTGAATTTCAGCAAAAAACAGCTTGACCATAGCTGCTGCTCACCTATAATTCAAACGTTCGTTTTATTTCAACGAAACGCAAAAATAAGAGACTTAAAAGGAGATGCAATTGAACAAGTTGATTGTGAGGAAAGCCGCGGTTCTCGGCGCTGGCGTGATGGGGGCGCAGATTGCCGCACACCTGGCCAACGCCAACGTGCCTGTCGTGCTGTTCGATCTGGCAGCAAAAGAGGGCGACAAGAACGGCGTGGTCAAAAAGGCCTTGGATGGTCTCAAGAAACTCGATCCGGCGCCGCTGGCCAGCAAGGGCAAGCTGCAGTTCATCGATGCGGCCAATTACGACGAGCACCTGCCGCTGCTCGCCGGCTGCGATCTGGTCATCGAGGCCATCGCCGAGCGCATGGACTGGAAGAACGACCTCTACGCCAAGATTGCGCCGCACCTTGCGCCGAATGCCATCATCGCTTCCAACACTTCCGGCCTCTCGATGAATGCGCTGGCCCAGGGCTTGCCCGAAGCGGTCCGGCCGCGTTTCTGCGGCATCCACTTTTTCAACCCGCCGCGCTACATGCATCTGGTCGAGATCATCGGGACGCAGAGTACCGATGGCAGCACCCTTGATGCGCTGGAAACCTGGCTGACTTCGCGGCTCGGCAAGGGCGTCATCCGCGCCCTCGATACCCCCAATTTTGTCGCCAACCGGATTGGCGTCATGTCCATCCTGGCCGTCATGCATCACACCCAGGCTTTCGGCCTCGGCTTCGATGAAGTCGATGCATTGACCGGCCCTCAGATTGGCCGCCCGAAGAGTGCCACTTATCGCACCGCCGACGTCGTTGGTCTCGATACCCTGGCCCATGTCGTCAAGACCATGCAGGACACGCTGCCCAACGATCCGTGGCACCCGTACTTCACCAACCCGGCCTGGTTGCAGGCGCTGATCGCCCAAGGGGCGCTTGGCCAGAAGACCCGCTGCGGCATCTTCCGCAAGCAAGGCAAGGAAATCCAGGTTCTTGACCTGAAGGCGCAGGATTACCGCACTTCGGCTGG
>CAIYYE010000591.1 GCA_903930395.1 uncultured beta proteobacterium | reverse complement strand
TGTTAGGCCCTCACCATTTCAATTGACATAAAAGGAAACAGACGCGTGCTTGCGAATCACTGGTGTGCCTCCGTGGATGCCACCATTCAATTGCGTACCGGTTGCAATCCGCTCGAAAAGCACGGGCCGCAGGCGGTGCTCGTTCATGCCGATGCCTGGGCGCCGATGGATGCGGTGGCCGATCCGCACGATATTCGGCAGGTTGTCGATTACGAAGTGATCTTTCTGGCCATCCGCAAGCTGGAGGAAAACGCTCATTGCGAGTGCCTGGAGTCGAGCATACTCGAGGTCATGGATGCCATTTTCGGCATGCCGATTGTGAGCTCGGCGCATGTCTCCATGCACAAGCCCCACGTTTATCATGGACAGGGGACGCCGGCCATTTCGCTTTCCCTGACGCGCGAGCAGTGGGCAAAGACGCGGCGGTGATCTCGGCCATCGGGGCAGTGGCCAGCAATGGCATGCTCGGGCTGGCTGGCTGGCTGCCTTGGGACATTCCCGAGGAGCTGGCCTATTTCGAGAAAACGGTGGCCGGGGCAGCATTGGTCATTGGCCGCCTGACTTACGAGTCGATGGATGTCGTGCCGCCCGATTCGTTCATTGTCAGCCGGCAGCATGATCTGGCGATGCGCCCGGGATGTACGTGTGTGGCTTCGGTGGAAGAAGGCTTGCGGGCGGCGCTGGCAACCGGAAAGCCGGTATTTGTCATTGGCGGGGCAGCTATCTATGCGGCCGCGTGGCCGTACTGCCACCGCTTCTACCTGACCCGGATCGAGCAGGCGTTTTCAGGGGACACGCTGTTTCCTGCCGGGATTCCGCTCGATCAGTGGGTGATTCATGCCGAGACGATCAAGGTGTTTCGCGAAAGACAGAGCGGCCAGGATGTGACCTGCCGCTTCCTGCAGTATCGGCAGGCTGGCGTTCGTCCGCTGCTGGCTTTGGATTGCAATTCAAATAGCGAATGCTCAGAATGAGCATTCTGACAGTGTGACTGACCCGCGGCGAGTTATGGAGACAAAACCCGGACCGAGTGCGCTTTATGGCAACCATCTCTGGATCGCCCTGATTTCACTGGCAGCTGGCGGCTTCATTCTGCTTGCCTATGTGTTGGTATCCGCTTACGAGGAAGTCTGGGACGACACCCGGATAACGGTCAGCAATCAGTCCGAGTTGCTTGAAGCACGGTTTGATGGCGCTTTGCGCCGAATCGACGTCTCATTGGAGGAACTGACCTGGCGCATTCCGAAAGAATCGCTGCTCGTCGGGGCCGATGCCCGCTTTCGCCCGGCCATCGAGAGCGAACTTGAGCGCTTGCAACGCCTGTTTCCCGAAATAGCCGGCTTCCGCGTCATCGACGCGGATGGAAACCTGCGCTACCTCTCGGGTGGCGGTGAATATGTCAATCTGGCCGACCGATCCTATTTTGAGACGCCCAAGGGCGGCATAGGCTCGGCTATCCATTTTTCCGAGGTCATCAAGTCGCGCATCACCGGCCGCGATACTTTTGTCGTGGCTCGACCAATCCGCACCGTTGACGGACGATTCATCGGGCTGGTCAGTGCCGCGGTCGAACTCGATCATTTCCAGAAACTGCTGGATACCGCCCCGCTGGGTGTATCCGGCGCCGTGGCCATCAGGCGCAGCGACAACCATGCACTGATCCTGCGCCAGCCACCCGTGCCGGGCGAAATCAACCGTCCGCTCAACCCCGCGCACCCCATCCTCCAGTTGATCAAACCGGGGCAGCGCCAGGCCGTTCTCGATTTCACTGCCCAGTCCGATGGCGTGAAGCGGGTGTATGGATACCGGGCGCTCGAACACTACCCGTTCTATGTGCTGGCGGGCCTCTCGGAATCCGATGTGATGGCATCCTGGGGGCATCGGATACTCATCGTCGGACTGTCCGGGGCGACGCTCCTGTGTTGCCTGCTGCTGGTGATTTATGGCCTGTTTCGCACCCGGCTCGCCGATTCGGCCGCAGCAGTCAATTGGCAGCGCAATGGCGAGCGACTGATCGCGGCGCAGCGTATCGCCCAGTTGGGTAGCTGGGAGATCGATCTGGAGACCAAGCAGCTAACGTGCTCCGAAGAGTTCTATCGGATTTTTGAGCGCGAGAGCGGTGAGGCGGGACTGGACTATCAGGCGCTACTCGTGGCGACGCATCCCGAGGATCGCCGGATGGTCGAGGAGGCGCTCCAGGAGTCGATTGACCAGGGGCATACCGTCTGCCTCAAGCATCGCCTGAAAATGCCCGATGGCCGTATCAAGCATTTGCTGGAGTGCTGGGAAACCGAGTATGGCAAGGACGACAAGCCCTTGCGAGTGATCGGCACCTCGCAGGATATCAGCGTCCAGCACGAGACCGAGGCGCAGATGCAACTGCTGGCCAGTGCGGTTCAATACAGCGGCGAAGCCATCCTGATTACTGATGCGAATAACCTGATCATGACGGTGAACCCCGCGTTCACGCGCCTCACCGGCTACTCCGCAGCGGAAGCGATCGGGCGGAATCCGCGGTTTCTTTCGGCCGGGCGCTCCACCCCCGAGGACTACGCCCAGATGTGGAAAAGCCTTGCCGAGAACAATTTCTGGCAGGGGGAAATCTGGGACCGGCGCAAGGATGGCGGGGTCTACCCGAAATGGATTTCGATATCGGTGATTCGGGATGACGATGGGAAAACGCTCTACCACATCGCCCACTTTACGGATGTTTCATCAGAGCGTGCCGCCGAAGAGCGCCTGCACCATATTGCCCATCATGATGTCCTGACCGGGTTGCTCAACCGCCTCAGCCTCAACGGGCGCATGGATCAGGCGCTGGCAACGGCACGGCGCGACGGCTCGCGGGTGGCGGTGATGTTCATCGACCTTGATCGTTTCAAGGTGATCAACGATACGCTCG
>CAIYYE010000590.1 GCA_903930395.1 uncultured beta proteobacterium | reverse complement strand
TGAAGCAGTTGCATGCCGATCTGGTGACGCTTGGCTTTACCGGTTCTTATGCCCGGGTTGCAGCTGTTGCGCGACGCTGGCGGGCAGATCGGCAGCGCGAACAGCAGACGACGGGGCGCGGGACCTTTGTGCCGCTGCATTTTGACCCTGGCGATGCCTTCCAGTTCGACTGGAGCGAGGACTTTGCCGTTCTGGGCGGCGAACGCACCAAGCTGCAGATGGCGCATATCAAGCTGTCGCACAGCCGTGCCTTTTTGCTTCGGGCTTACCCATTGCAGACCCATGAGATGCTGTTTGACGCTCACTGGCACGCGTTCCGGGCCTTTGGCGGTGTGCCGGGGCGCGGTATCTATGACAACATGAAGACGGCAGTGGATCGTGTCGGCCGTGGCAAGGAACGGCAGATCAACATGCGCTTCCTCGCTATGACGAACCACTATGTCTATGAGCCCGAGTTCTGCAACCCAGCTGCCGGATGGGAGAAGGGGCAGGTTGAGAAGAACGTCCGCGATTCTCGTCATCAGATGCTGCAAGGCATGCCGGACTTTCCTGACCTTGCTGCGCTGAATGACTGGCTGGAACGGCGATGCGTTGAGCTATGGCGGGAGACTGCCCATGTCAAGCAGCCCGGCACCATCGCCGATGTCTGGGCAGAGGAACAGGCCGCGCTGATGCCGTTGCCCGTGGCCTTTGACGGCTTTGTCGAGCTGAGCAAACGCGTGTCGCCGACCTGTCTGATCAGCTTCGATCGCAATCGCTACAGTGTTCCGGCATCATTTGCCAATCGTCCAGTGAGCCTGCGGATATATCCGGACCGGCTGGTCGTAGCGGCCGAGGGCAACATCCTGTGCGAACATGTCCGCGTGATCCAGCGCAGCCATCACCTTCCAGCAAAGACGATCTACGACTGGCGGCACTATCTGGCTGTCGTGCAAAGGAAGCCGGGGGCTCTTCGCAATGGTGCGCCATTCCTGGAATTACCGTCTTCCTTCAGACAGTTGCAGGATCATATGCTTCGCAAACCGGGCGGTGATCGCGAGATGGTAGATATCCTGGCCCTCGTCTTGGACCACGATGAACAAGCCGTTCTCACCGCCGTGGAGCTGGCACTGACTGAGGGCGTGCCCACCAAGACCCATGTGCTGAACCTGTTGCACCGCCTGATCGACGGCAAGGTGGTGGACGGTCCGCCGCTGGATACCCCACAGGCACTGGCCCTACACCGTGAACCCAAGGCAAACGTCGAACGCTATGACGGCCTGCGCGCCCAGATTGCAGGAGGCCGCCATGCGTCATGATCCAGCCGCTGGCGCCATCGTCATCATGCTCCGCAGTCTGAAGATGTATGGGATGGCCCAAGCCGTCACCGACCTGATCGAACAGGGCGCGCCGGCATTTGAAGCGGCAATCCCGATGCTTTCGCAACTGCTGAAGGCCGAACTGGCCGAGCGCGAGGTCCGCTCCATTGCTTATCACATGAAGTCAGCCCGATTCCCGGCCTACAAGGACCTCTCGGGCTTCGACTTCGCTGCCAGTGAGATCAATGAAGCCACTATCAGGACCCTGCACCGCTGTGAGTTCATGGACGGTGCCCAGAACGTGGTGCTGATCGGCGGGCCAGGCACCGGGAAAACCCATGTCGCGACGGCCCTCGGCATCCAGGCCATCGAACATCACCGCAGGAAAGTCCGCTTCTTCGTAAGCGGCGCCTGAACCCCACCTTCCAGCCTTTATCGTAATCGGCTGATTGGAGCCTGATGTTGATCAGGACGGAGTTTCTCCATGGGGTCTGGAATAGAGGTTCTCCCGGTTGGCGGTCGAGGCCGTCGGAACCGGAAGTGGCCGGATGATGTGAAGGCGCG
>CAIYYE010000589.1 GCA_903930395.1 uncultured beta proteobacterium | reverse complement strand
GGCCTGCTCAAGCTGCTTCGGTTATCCCCGGACGAATCGGCGGGGCCCGCCAAGCTCTCGCCGGAAGAGCTACGCAGCCTGGTTCTCGAATCATCGCACCTGATGCCGCAAAAGCACCACGCGATTCTTTCCAGCCTGCTTGAACTCAACCACATTACCGTTGAGGACGTCATGACCCCCCGCGGCAACATCGAGATCCTCGATCTCGATCAGGAGTGGGAGGAGGTCCGCACCCAACTCGCCACGAGCCATCACAGTCGCTTGCCAGTCTGTCGCGAATCGCTGGACCAGCTCATCGGCATATTGCCGGTTCGCCGCCTGCTCACCAACCTTGGCGATCCGGATTTCGACGAAGCGGCCCTGCTGCAGCAATTGCAGTCGCCGTATTACATCGCCCCCGGCACGCCGGTTTTTTCGCAGCTCGCCTTCTTTCAGGAAAACCGCCAGCGCATCGGTTTCGTTGTCGATGAATACGGCGAGATACTGGGCCTGCTGACGCTGGAGGACATCATCGAAGAGTTTGTCGGTGATTTCACCACTTCCCTACCCGGCCTCGGTCACGAACTCGGCTGGTCACCGACGGGTGACACCATCGTTGAAGGCTCCCGCGCACTGCGCGACATCAACCGGACGCTGGGACTGAGCTTCCCGATCGACGGCCCCAAGACACTCAACGGCCTCATTCTTGACTACCTGCAGGACATCCCCGAGTCGGGCACCAGCATCAAGCTGGCCGGGGTCGCTATCGAGATTCTTCAAACACAGGACAGAAGCGTCGTTACTGTCCGACTATTTCGACCAGAGGCCAGTCAATAGCGGCCCGGCACTTCTTTACAAACGCTCGCCTGCGTAGCATCATCGGCTGATCTAATCGGCATTCCATACCAATCAATGGCAGCAACTCCTCAAAATCCTCCACTCGGCGGCCTGGCACGGGCGCTCGTACAAGCCGGGCAACTCAAGGAGGCTGAGGCGGAACAGCTGCTGGCACAAGCCCACAGCGCCAAGACGTCACTGATCGAACAGATCATCATCAGCCAGAAAGCCGGCGCGCTGGATATCGCCCGTTTCGTTGCCGATACCTTCGGTTATCCGTTGCTTGATCTCGCCGCATTCGACGAAGCGCATATTCCGACCGATGCCATCGACCGGAAATTGATCGCCACCCACAAGGTCATCCCGCTCAACAAGCGGGGCAATCGCCTTTCGGTCGCCATCGCCGACCCGACCAATCTGCGCGCCCTCGATGAAATCCGCTTTCAGACCGGGCTGGCCGTCGATCCCATCGTGGTCGAACAGTCTAAGCTCGCCCCGCTGGTCGCCAAGTATTCGGAATCCGCCTCAGACGCGCTCAAGAATTTCACCAGCGAGGACATCAACCTCGACTTTCTCGACGAAGAGGCCAGCAGCAAGTCGGACGAAGCGGCGGGCCAGGAAATCGATGATGCCCCGGTCGTCAAATTCATCCAGAAAATGCTGCTGGATGCCATCAACGACGGCGCCTCCGACATCCATTTCGAGCCCTACGAGAAGTTCTATCGCATCCGTTTCCGCGTTGACGGCATTCTGCGCGAGGTCGCCACGCCGCCGCTGGCCATCAAGGAAAAGATCGCCTCGCGCATCAAGGTCATTTCCCGCCTGAACATAGCCGAAAAACGCGTCCCGCAGGATGGCCGCATGCGGCTGGTCCTGTCCAAGAGCCGCGCCATCGATTTCCGGGTCAGCACTTTGCCGACCCTGCAAGGCGAAAAAATCGTCATGCGGATTCTCGACCCGACATCGGCGACATTGGGCATCGAGGCACTCGGCTACGAGCCTGAGCAAAAAGCCGTGTTGATGGAGGCCATCGCCCGACCATACGGCATGATCCTGGTCACCGGGCCGACCGGCTCGGGCAAAACGGTATCGCTCTACACCTGCCTGAATATCCTGAACAAGGATGGCATCAATATTTCCACGGCCGAAGACCCGGCCGAAATCAATCTCCCCGGCGTCAATCAGGTCAACGTCGACGACAGGGCCGGGCTGACTTTCCCGGTCGCCCTCAAAGCCTTCCTGCGCCAGGATCCGGACATCATCATGGTGGGCGAAATCCGCGACCTGGAAACCGCCGAGATATCGATCAAGGCTGCCCAGACCGGCCACCTCGTGCTATCCACGCTGCACACCAATGACGCACCGCAGACGCTGACCCGCCTCATGAACATGGGCGTCCCGATGTTCAACATCGCCTCCAGCGTACTGCTCATTACCGCCCAGCGCCTGGCCCGCCGACTGTGCACCTGCAAGAAGCCGATCACCGTACCTGAGCAAGCACTCCTTGATGCAGGTTACAGCCAGGCCGACCTAGACGGCTCATGGACGCTGTATGGCCCTGGCGGCTGCGAACGCTGCAAAGGGACGGGCTACAAGGGACGCGTCGGCATCTATCAGGTCATGCCGATTTCCGAAGCGATGCAACGGCAGATTCTGACTGGCGCCTCCGCCCTGGACCTGGCAGCACAGTCCAAGGCCGAGGGCATCAAGGATCTGCGCGAATCCGGTTTGTTAAAAGTCAAACAAGGCATGACGTCGCTTGACGAAGTGTTGAGCACCACCAACGCCTAATGAAAAGGAAAATATATGGCTACCGCCGCAAGAAATAGGGCCTCGGCAGTCAAGGAAAGCACTTTCCTCTGGGAGGGCAAGAACAAGGACGGCAAGACCGTGCGCGGTGAAATGCGCGTGGCCAGCGAGTCCGTCGTTCAAACGACGCTGCGTCGGCAAGGTGTGACCAACGCCAAGGTCAAGAAAGTCCGCTTCAAGACGGG
>CAIYYE010000588.1 GCA_903930395.1 uncultured beta proteobacterium | reverse complement strand
GGGTGATGCCAAGTTCAAGGCGGCGCTGTCCACCTATGCCAAGCTGTTGCAGACCAAGGAAATCTACAAGCCGGTGTCTGGCTGGACGGAATACACCGGCGGTTTTGTCAGTGGCGAAGTGGCCTCTGTCTTTACCGGCGTCTGGATGACGGCCACGATCAAGGCCGCCAACATGTCGGGCCAGTGGGGCGTGGCCCCGTTGCCGAAAATGCCGGGTGTCGAAGGTGCGACCCATGCTTCGAACCTTGGTGGTTCCAGCTGGTACGTGCTGTCGTCGTCGGCGGAAAAGGATGAGGCTGTGGATTTCCTGGCCGAAGTCTGGGGCAAGGACGTTGATTTCTATCAGAAAATCCTGGTCGATCAGGGTGCGCTTGGCTCGCTTCTGGCCGCGCGTGAGGGCGAAGCCTACAAGGCCAACGATGCCTATTTTGGCGGGCAGGCCGTGTGGCAAAGCTTCTCGGACTGGTTGGCGGCGGTTCCTGCTGTGAACTACGGCATCTTCACCAATGAAGTGGACGCAGCCGTTGCGGCGCAATTGCCCGCACTGGCCGAAGGCGGCTCGATTGATGACGCCATCGCTGCGATTGACGTGCAAGTGCGCGCGCAGATCCAGTAACCCAAGCCTGACCGGGGCAACCGCGCCCCGGTCAGGTGTATGCAAGACCACAGCGCCACCGGGACACGGGGGGCGGTGCTGTGGTCTTTGACCGAACTTTGGGGGGAGCTATGGCAAAATCGCGCATCGGTCGCGCCGAGCAACGCAGCGGCTGGCTGTTCATCGCGCCCACTTTGGTGCTGTTGGGCCTGTTCATGGTATATCCGATCATCTGGTCACTGTGGATGAGCTTTCAGACCGGACGTGGGATGAGCCACAGCTTTGGCGGCCTGACCAATATCATCCGGCTGACGCAAGATCCGGTGTTTCTGCGGGCGCTGACCAATACCGGAATCTTTCTGGTGGTGCAGGTGCCCATCATGATCGTGTTGGCCCTGCTGTTCGCGGCGGCGCTGAACAACCCCAAGCTGCGGTTCCGTGGCTTTTTCCGCACGGCGATCTTCCTGCCCTGTGTCACCTCGCTGGTGGCGTATTCGATCCTGTTCAAGTCGATGTTCGCCAGCGATGGCGTCATCAATGATCTGGCCATCGCATTGCATCTGATGGATGCGCCGATTTCATGGCTGGGCGATCCGTTCTGGGCCCGCACCGTGATCATTCTGGCCATCACCTGGCGTTGGACCGGGTACAACATGATCTTTTATCTGGCCGCGATGCAGAACGTCGACAAGTCGATCTACGAGGCGGCGCGGATTGATGGCGTTCCGGCCTGGGCGCGGTTTGTCTACATCACCTTGCCGATGTTGAAACCGGTGATCCTGTTCACGACGGTGATTTCCACCATCGGCACGCTGCAACTGTTTGATGAGGTGAACAACATCACCATGGGGGGGCCGTCGGATTCGACGCTGACGCTGTCGCTGTACATCTACAACCTGACCTTCAAGTTCATGCCCAGTCTCGGTTATGCCGCGACGGTGTCTTATGTGATCGTCATTCTGGTTGCGGTGCTGTCTTTCCTGCAGTTTCTGGTCGCAAGGGATCGCAAGGCATGACCCGGATTTTTGCACAGCTGCGCTTGGGGCTGGTTTATGGCGCGCTTTCACTGGCGGCGTTCGTGTCGATCTTTCCGTTCTTCTGGATGCTGGTCGGCACCACCAACACCGCCAACGACATCATCAAGGGCAAGGTGACTTTTGGCAGTGCGCTGTTTGACAACATCGCCAATCTGTTCGCGCAGGTGGATATGCTGCAGGTGTTCTGGAATTCGGCCTTTCTGGCGATTGTGGGCACCATCCTGACCTTGGCCATATCATCGCTGGCGGGCTATGCGTTCGAGATGTTTCCGTCCAAAACCCGCGAGCGCGTGTTCGCGGTGCTGCTGCTGACGCTGTCGATCCCGTTTGCAGCGATCATGGTGCCGCTGTTCGTGATGATGGCCAAGCTGACGCTGATCAACACCTTCACCGCCATCCTGCTGCCCAGCATCGCGTCGGTCTTCATCATCTTCTACTTCCGTCAGGCCACCAAAGCCTTTCCGCATGAATTGCGCGATGCGGCCAAGATTGACGGGCTGAAGGAATGGCAGATCTTTCTTTACATCTACCTGCCGGTGATGCGGTCCACTTATGCCGCTGCCATCATCATCGTGTTCATGGCGAACTGGAACAACTACCTGTGGCCACTGATCGTCTTGCAGACCAACGACAACAAGACGCTGACGCTGGTCGTCTCATCGCTCGCCTCGTCCTACTACCCGGATTACGGCGTTGTCATGGTGGCAACCGTTCTGGCGACCCTGCCCACCATCATTGTTTTCTTCCTGCTCCAGCGTCGCTTTGTCGAAGGGCTGACAGGGTCTGTCAAATAAGGTTGACCTGCTATGCGCCTCTGCACTGACTTCAATGACAACTGGCTGTTTCAGGGCCGCGATACCGTGCGCCTGCCACACAACGCGGTGGACCTGCCGTTTTCGTATTTCGACGAAAAGGCCTATCAGCGCCGCTTTACCTATCAAAAGACCTTTGCCGCCGATCCTGCTTGGGCCGGCCAAGAGGTGTTGTTGCGCTTTGATGCCGCAATGGCGAACGCGCGGGTGCTGTTGAATGGGGTGGAACTGATCACCCATGCCGATGGCTATACCCCGTTCGAGGCCCGACTGACCGGGCAGGTGCTGGCCGGTGACAACACGGTGACGGTGGAAATCGACGGCAGCGAGAACCCCGAGATTCCGCCCTTTGGCGGCGTGATTGATTACCTGACCTATGCGGGCCTGTACCGTGAGGTCTGGCTGATCGTGAAGGCCCCGGTTTCCATTGGCCTGCACAAGATCGAAACCCCCTATGTGCTGGCGGCGCAGAAATCGGTGACGGTGGATGTGGCGTTGGACAACCCGCAGGGGCTGCCCCTGTCGGGTTCCCTGACCGCGACCCTGCGCGATGCGGCAGGGCAGGATGTGGCCAGCACCCGTGCGACGGTGACGGGTGACGGGCTGCGGATTGAGTTGGCCGGACTGACAGGCATCGCGCTGTGGGATATTCAGAACCCCGCACTTTACCATCTGCATCTTGATCTTGAAACGCCCCACGGGCGCGATGCCACCGCGACCCGCTTTGGCTTTCGCCATGTGGCCTTTACCGCCGAAGGCTTTGCGCTGAACGGCAAGCCTTTGAAGCTGCGCGGGTTGAACCGGCATCAGTCGTTTCCTTATGTCGGCTATGCCCTGGGCCGTGCGGCGCAAGAACGCGATGCGGATATTCTGAAATATGGTCTGCGGCTGAACACGGTGCGCACATCGCATTATCCGCAGTCCGGCTATTTTCTGGATCGGTGCGATGAAATTGGCCTGTTGGTTTTTGAGGAAATTCCCGGCTGGCAGCACATCGGCGGTGAAAAGTGGAAGGCGGAATCGGTGGAAAACGTGCGCCGGATGATCCGGCGCGACTGGAACCATCCGTCGATTTTCATCTGGGGTGTGCGGATCAACGAGTCGCAGGATGATCACGATTTCTATGCTGAAACCAACCGGGTTGCGCGGGCGCTGGATGCGACGCGGCCGACGGGCGGCGTGCGCTACATCAGCGAAAGCGAGCTGCTGGAAGACGTCTATACGATGAATGATTTCATCCTTGGCAACGAAGAGCTGGGCGGAAACCGCCCGCGCACGCCCTTGCGACCGCAGCAGGAAGTCACCGGGCTTGACCGCGTGGTGCCCTATATGATCACCGAATTCGGCGGCCATATGTACCCGACCAAAAGCCACGATCAGGAACAGCGGCAGGCCGAGCATGTCTTGCGCCACCTTGAGGTGCTGAATGCGATGTACGGCGACCCGCAGATTGCCGGGGCCATCGGCTGGTGCGCCTTTGACTACAACACACACAAGGACTTTGGCTCGGGGGACCGGCTGTGCCACCATGGTGTGATGGACATGTTCCGCGAGCCAAAGTTTGCGGCATCGGTCTATGCCAGCCAAGGCGATCCGGCCGAGGGCGTGGTGCTGACCCCTGTAACCTTCTGGGCGCGCGGTGAGCGCAACATCGGCGGGGTGCTGCCGCTGATCGTGCTGACCAACTGTGACGAGGTGGAGCTGCGCTATGGTCAGTTTGCCCCCAAACGCATCCCTGCCGCCCGCGACCGGTTCCCGCATCTGCCCTATGCGCCGGTGATCGTTGATTCGAGCAACTTCACCAAAGAAGAGCTGGGTCACTGGGGCATGACATGGGAACCGGTAACGATCACCGGCTATATCAATGGCAAGCCGGTGGCCGAGACGCAGTTCGTCTGCGATGCGGTGCCGACGACGCTGCAAGTGGTGGCCGATGCGACGCGGATCGGTCGCAACGATGCGGTGCGGGTGATGGTCCGGATGCTGGATCAGGCCGGGCACAAGCTGCCCTTCTATCCTGAACCGGTGACGATCGAGGTATCAGGCCCGGCCAGCCGTCTGGGTCCGGCTTGTGTGCCATTGCGGGCGGGGTCCACCGGGTTCTGGGTGCAGGCCACGGGCGCGGGGCCGATCGAGGTGAAGGTACATTGTGACCGTCTGGGTGTGACGTCCATCCACCTGACAGCCGAATAGGGGGCATCGGATGACCGGGTTGAAACTGCGTGGGGTGCGGAAGTCTTACGACGCTGTCGAGGTGATCAAGGGCGTTGACCTGGACATAGCACCCGGAGAATTCGTGGTCTTTGTCGGGCCTTCGGGTTGCGGCAAATCAACGTTGCTGCGGATGATTGCCGGGCTGGAAGAAATCAGCGGTGGCGATCTGTTCATCGGTGACAAACGGATGAATGACGTGGACCCCGCGCAGCGTGGCATTGCCATGGTGTTCCAAAGCTATGCGCTTTACCCGCATATGACGGTGCGCGAAAACATGGGGTTTGCGCTGCGCTTTGCCAAAAAGCCAAAGAATGAAATCGCGCAGGCGGTGAACGAGGCGGCGCGGATTCTGGAATTGGGGCCGCTGCTGGACCGCCGCCCCAAGGATCTGTCTGGCGGACAACGCCAGCGTGTGGCCATTGGCCGCGCGATTGTGCGTCATCCCGATGTGTTCCTGTTCGATGAACCCCTGTCCAATCTGGACGCCGAATTGCGCGTCCATATGCGGATCGAAGTGGCGCGGCTGCACAAGGAGCTGGCCACGACCATCATCTATGTGACCCATGATCAGGTCGAGGCGATGACACTGGCCGACAAGATCGTGGTGATGCGGGCGGGTGTGGTTGAACAGGTCGGCTCGCCTTTGGCGCTGTATGATGATCCCGACAACCTGTTTGTGGCGGGCTTTATCGGCAGCCCGAAGATGAACTTTCTGGCTGGTGTGGTCGAGCAGGACACGGTGCGTCTGCCCGAGTTTGGCAACCAGTCGATCCCTTTGGGTCACCTGACCCACCCACCGGCGCAGGGCAGCGAGGTGACAGTGGGCATCCGACCTGAAAGCTTCAAACGAGGCGGCGATGCCGGGTTGGAACTGACCATCGAGATTGTCGAACATCTGGGCAATGAAAGCTTTGCCTATGCGCGCCAATCCGGTGGCCAGATGCTGACGCTTGCGACCGAGAACGGCCGCAGCCTGCAGCCCGGTCAACGGATCGCCGCGCGGTTCAACCCCGCGCAGATCATGGTTTTTGACAAGTCGGGTCAGCGTATCCGCTAGGTGTGAGTTCTCAGGAGGTTGTTCACCCGAAGCGGGGTTAGGCTGCAATCGCCAAACTCCAGCCGAGGACTCCGCAGGATGAACAACCCACACAAAGGTGCCCGTCTTACCGACTACAGTCGAGAGCAGATCGTCGCCCGTATTCAGGCTGGCACGAAGAGCGCCGAGGTGGCCGCCGCCTTCGGTGTTTCCCTCCGCACGGTGCGCAAGTGGCTGGCGCGGTTCCGTGCGGGCGGGCAAGCGGCGCTCTCCAACCGCGCAAGCGCGCCCGCCCGCGTGGCGCGACGCCTGCCGGATCGCCTGGTCGCGCTGGCCCTGCACCTGCGGCGGAGCCTGCGGCTGACAGGGGCGGAGATCGCGCGCAAGCTGGGCCTTGCCCGCTCGACCGTGGCGCGCTGGCTGGCGCGGGCGGGGATGGGGCGGCTGGCCCGGCTCGACCCGCCCGAACCCGTGAGGCGCTACCAGCGCGCCCGGCAGGGCGAACTCATCCATCTGGACATCAAGAAACTGGGCCGCTTCGACCGGCCCGGCCACCGCGTCACCGGAACGCGGAGGGGCTGCCGCAACCGTGGCGCGGGCTGGGATTTCGTCCATGTCGCGGTCGATGACACGACGCGGCTGGCCTATGTCGAGGTGCTGGGCGACGAGCGCCGCGACACCACCACCGCTTTCCTGCTGCGCGCCCTGCGCTGGTTCCGTGCGCGTGGCATCCGCGCCGAGCGCGTGATGACCGACAACGGGTCGGCCTATCGTTCCCGCCGCTTCGCCAAGGCGCTGCGGCTTCTGGGCATCCGCCACATCTTCACCAGACCCTACACGCCGAAGACCAACGGCAAGGCGGAAAGGTTCTTCCAGACCCTCCTGCGGGAATGGGCCTACGGCCTGCACCATCCAACATCAGCAGCGCGAAACGCCGACCTCACGCGCTGGCTTGACTGGTTCAACCAGTCACGACCACATTCTGCACTGGGCGGCCTCCCGCCAATCGCAAGGCTGAACAACCTCCTGAGAAACCACAGCTAGGCCAAAGCAAAGCGAAGGGGCTGTCCCGTCGCAAAATGACATGAACAAAAGGGTTTTCGGATGAAAACGACAGGCTGGGGCATCATTGGTCCGGGTGCGATTGCACAGAATTTTGCAGATGGTCTGGCCGAGGCACCGTCAGGCCGCCTTGTGGCGATTGCCAGCCGGAACCCGGCCCGGCGTGATGCTTTCGGGGCGCGCAACGGGGTGGAACCTGCGCACCGCCATGCCAGCTATGCCGATCTGGTGGCCGATCCGGCGGTGGACGCGGTCTATATCTCGACCCCGCATCCTTTCCATGCCGAACACGCTTTGCTGGCATTGCGCGCGGGCAAGCCGGTGCTGGTGGAAAAGCCTGCCGGGTTGACGGCGGCACAGGTGGCCGCCGTGGCCGATGTGGCCGCGCGGGCGGGATTGCTGTTTGCCGAAGCCTATATGTACCGGTGCCACCCGCAGATTGCCCGTCTGCTGGAGATTTTGAAAAGCGGTGAGATCGGCACCCCGCGCCATATCCGCGCGCAGTTCGGCTTTAACGCCGGGTTCAATCCGGCCTCGCGGCTTTATGACCGCGCGCTGGGTGGGGGCGGCATCATGGATGTGGGCGGCTATCCGGTGTCGCTTGCCCGGCTGGTGGCAGGGGCGGCGGTGGGTCGCGCCTTTGCCGATCCGGTGACGGTGAAGGGCAGTGGCATTGTCGGGCAGTCCGGCGTGGACGAAGTGGCCTATGGCCTGTTGGGCTTTGCGGGTGGGTTCACCGCCGAAGTCGCCTGTGCCATCGCCCGCACCATGGACAACCGGGCCGTGATCGAGGGTGACAAGGGGCGGATCGAACTGGTCGACCCTTGGGTGCCGGGCCGCAATGCCGGGCCATCGGACGCCACGATTTCTGTGACCGTGGGCGGGGAAACCCGGGTTGAGGTTCTGCGCAGCCCGCAGCATCTGTTCGCCTTCGAGGCCGAACTCTTCAGCCGCACGATTGCCGAGGGCGCGACAGAGGCGCCGTTCCCGGCCTTGTCGCCCGCCGACAGCCTTGGCAATGCGGTGGTGCTGGATCGGTGGCGGGCCGAACTGGGGGGAGTGGACAGAACATGGGGGTCATGCGGGGCGTTTTCTGTTTGCGACGGTCAGCCGACCATCGAGAACTGCGGCCCTTGTGACGGCTACTCGGTGAGCCCCTTTGGGCGACCAACGCATCCTCCTGCGCTTTCCCATGCGGGCATTGGCAATGTCATCAACTGATCCTTCGGCACGAGAAGACGAGATGGGCAGCCCGTTACGGTACCGTCGGCCATAGTCGACAAGGGCTTCCATGTTGTTCGCGAGATAGGTGTACAGTGTCTCGCAGCGGGCCTGCACACGAGCGGCAGCGGTGCGGACAGCCAGAGGTTCTTCCCCGAGGCCGACGCAATCATGCATCAGCGCCTTCAGATATGTTTCCGCCACCCGTGCTCTGCCATGCCAAAGCCGCCAACGGAGGCTTTTCGCGGGGCGCTGGAACAGCACTGGAACTCCAGTGAACCCCGGTGTCTGGACCAGACCCTGAACGGCGGCCTCGATATGTTGAATGCGCATCGAGATGTGCCACCAGTCGAGGATATGTTTCACCTGACCGTCGCCACCCACGGCATTCCGTATGAGGTTCGGGAGAGCAAGCTCGCCATCAGAGATTACCGTCAACAGACGGCCTGGCTTCCATCCATAGTCGGACAGCTCTTCTCGCATGCGGCTGCTTGGCGATGCCGTCGCATTGGCGACCAAGCCAAATCGTCGGCACATATTGCGACTTTCAATCTTGCCGACCACAAGATCCAGGTGTCGCTGCTGATACTCCGGTCGACAGCGGATATGCGCACCGTCCAGAAAAACCGTCAAACCACCTTTGGGCGGGGCTTCAACGGGATCGCCTGATGCCCTTCGACTTTTCTCGAGCCCAGTGGCTACTCTTCCCAACCGGTCACGCACCGTGGTGTGATGGGGCGGATGGCAGGGGAGGAAGCTTTTCATCAGCCGCGCCGCTTCGCGAAAGGTATGCCGGGAACCAAGGTCCGCATGTAGCCGTTGCAGCTCCGGGGTAGCCCGGTCTGGAAAGAAATAGGCCAGCGGAGAAATAGGTCCACCGGGCATCGCCGCTGACCTGGCATCACACGAACAGCGGCGCATGCGCGCGGCTTTGACCCGAACCCGCCCAAAGAGCGTGTCGAGATCGCGCGTGCGATAGTCATGAATGGCACGAACCGAGGCGCAATCCGGGCATACGCGGCTTTCTCGAATGATCTCATCGACCTGATCGTAAAGGATTACCCTCTGGATCTGTTCGAGGATCCTTTTCCCATCCTCGGGGCGCAGCCCGATCCCGTCTGGGCAGGTCACCCGGTATGGTCGAGAAATGCCGTCAAGCTGATGAGTGCGCTTCTCCCCGTTGTCGAAGGTCGTTTCGATTGTAATCCGTACGTCCATGGCAGCCCCCCATACAAAGAGCTTACCTTAGCACAGGCCAGATCACCGACGACGAGCCCCATGTTCTGTCCACTCCCTCAGGCGTCGGACTGCCCACCCGACACGCGCCAGCGCCCCTGTGTCGTCTTGGACGCCCGATAGGCGCAGGGAAATCCAGAGCGCCAGTCGATCCGGGCCGATGCGGTCCCCGACGAACCAACTCAGGTCGGCCGCTTCAATGAGAGCGAGCCTGTGCCGCCAGCCCTCCGGCCCACGCCGCAACCGATCATCCAGCGCGCCAAGCCGACCTGCGACGCGGGCGAGGCGTGCGGCATGACCCGCTTCAGCCCTCCGCCAGTCGTCGAGAACTGCAGTCTCGCGGGGGTCAGCCCGTCTCCCGGGTGGCAGATCGTCGTGATCCGCGTCGATCGGACCGGGAAGGAACCATAGATCGCTTTCGGATGCCTCCATGACCTCTGCGTCACCAGCGAGAGGATCATCGAAGTTGTCATGAAAAGCAGTTGCTTGAGACTTCATATGTGCAAATTATGAAGATTTTGCAGTTTACCCAAGGGTTTTCTTGGAGTGCTTCTGGACACCCTACATAGCACGCGCATGCGACCGTCTCCGAGATATCTCTGATCGTGCTCGGACTCAGGAAACCAAGGGCGTTCTGCTGAACAGCGCCGGAGAAAGTGCCCTTGCATGCGTTTACAAACGGTCGTTTAGTGGCGGTATGTGAAACTGCAAACGGCCTGTTTTGATGCCCCTGATCGGCTAGAGCGGCCCATCATCATCCACAATGGATTGGAGCAAGAGGGGCTGATGCATTCCAAGTTTCGACAGTCCGCTAAGGGC
>CAIYYE010000587.1 GCA_903930395.1 uncultured beta proteobacterium | reverse complement strand
GTGACGACGCCAAGCGTATCATCAAGGAACTGTCCGACTGGGTCGGCAAGGAGATCGGTCCGATCGCCAAGCCGAAGGACATCCGTTTCGGTGACAACCTGCCGAAGACCCGTTCGGGCAAGATCATGCGTCGTCTGCTGCGTGGTCTGGCCAAGGGCGAGGAACTGACGCAAGACACCTCGACGCTGGAGAACCCGGCCATTCTGGAACAGCTCAAGGGTTAATCCTTAGTTCCAGCATGAGCCAGGAGGCGGCGAACTTGCCACGCTGCCTCCAACGACTAAAAGGCAAGGAGGAGACAATGGTCGCCCATAAGGTGGCCTCCCGTGTAGTCGCATCAGACTATATGCCAACAACGGCTGGCACGCTTGGCGTGCCAGCCGTTTCCTTTTCCGGGGCGGGAGTTTAATAAACGTGAAAAGAGCGAATCCGATACGTCAGCGACTGGCTGCGCTCAGTCTGCTCGGCGTGCCACTGCTGACCTATCCGCTGCTCAGCTTGCCGAGCGGTACGTGGGGTGGTATTCCCGCGACTTACCTTTATCTTTTTGGCGTCTGGGCCGGCTTGATCGCGCTGGCTGCCTGGGTAGCCGAGCGGCGGGGTATATAGATGCTTTCCGGCTGGTTCATTGCACTGCTGGCGACGGGCTATCTCGGGCTGCTCTTCGCGGTCGCACGCTTCGGCGATGCACGCGCCGACGCCGGCAAGTCGATCATCTCGGCCAATGTCTACGCGCTTTCACTGGCGGTTTACTGTACCTCGTGGACTTTCTACGGCAGCGTCGGCCGGGCGACCTCCGGCGGCCTGTCCTTCCTGACCATCTATATTGGCCCGACGCTGATGCTGCTCTGCGTCGGTGTCATCATCAAGATGATCCGCATCAGCAAGGCGCAGCGCATCACCTCGATTGCCGACTTCATTGCCTCGCGCTACGGCAAAAGCCAGTTGCTGGCCGGCATGGTGACCGTCATTGCCGTGATCGGTGTGGTGCCCTATATCGCGCTGCAATTAAAGGCGATGGCAGCCAGTGTCGACGTGCTGCTTCAACACTCAGGCAGCAGCGTCGAGGTCTGGGGGCTGGATTCCACTTTCCTGATTGCCGTGATCCTGGCCTTGTTTTCCATCCTCTTCGGGACGCGCCATCTCGATGCCACCGAGCGGCACGAAGGCATGGTTGCCGCGGTGGCTTTCGAGTCTGTGGTCAAGATCATCGCTTTCATGGCCGTTGGCATCTTCGTCACCTACGGCATGTTCGGTGGCCTCGGCGATCTGTTTCAACGGGCGGCGGCCAGTGCCGATATGGAGCGCCTGCTGCATCTCGATTCCGGGCGTGCCGGGACATGGACTGCGCTGATCATCCTTTCCGGCTTGGCCATCATTTTTCTGCCCCGGCAGTTCCAGATCATCGTGGTCGAAAACGTCGATGAATCGCATCTCAAGCGTGCCGTCTGGCTCTTCCCGCTGTATCTCCTGCTCATCAATATTTTCGTGCTGCCTCTGGCGCTTGGCGGTTTGCTGCATTTTGGTGCTCAGGGCGCCAATCCCGATACCTTCGTGCTGACCCTGCCGCTCGCCCGCGGCGCCGAAGCGCTGGCGCTGCTCGCCTTCATCGGCGGCCTGTCGGCGGCGACCGGGATGGTCATTGTCGAGACCATCGCCTTGTCCACCATGGTCTGCAACGACCTGGTGATGCCCTGGTTGCTGCACTCGACCTGGTTGCAGGCAGAAAAACGCCAGGACCTTTCCGGGCTGCTGATCGGCATCCGGCGCGCTGCCATCGCACTGATCCTGCTTCTCGGCTACATCTATTTCCGGCTGGCCGGCGAAGCCTATGCGCTGGTCGGTATCGGACTTATTTCCTTTACGGCGGTCGCCCAGTTTGCGCCGGCCATGTTCGGTGGCATGTACTGGAAGCAGGGGACGCGGGCGGGCGCCGTGGCCGGGTTGCTGGCCGGTTTCGTCGTCTGGCTCTATACGCTCTTGCTACCGTCTTTCGCCAAATCCGGCTGGATGCCCAGCGGTTTCGTCGAGCATGGCCTCTTCGGTCTCGGATGGCTCAAGGCGCAGGCGCTGTTTGGGCTGGGCGGGCTGGACGAAATTTCACATTGCCTGTGGTGGAGCATGCTCGCCAATATGGGCGCCTATGTCGCGGTGTCCTTGAATTCCCGGCCGGATGCCGTCGAGGCCAGCCAGGCGGAACGTTTTGTCGATGTCTTCCGTTTCGATGCGCGCAATGCCGAAGCCCGCCTGTGGCGGGGCAAGGCATCGCCGGATGCACTGGTTGGCTTGCTCGAGCGCTTTCTCGGTGCGGCGCGCGCCCGGCAGCAATTGGCTGCCTATGCGCTCTCGAGGCAGGCGGCCGGCTGGCGCAACCTGCCGGCCGATGCCGATTTCGTCCAGTTTGCCGAGGCCGAACTGGCCGGGGCGATCGGCTCGGCCAGTGCCCGCGTCATGGTGGCCTCGGTGGCGCAGGAGGAGGATCTTGGTCTCGAAGAAGTGCTCGACATTCTCGACGAGGCAACCCAGGTGCGGGCGCACAGCCGGCAGCTTGAGGCCAAGCAGCGCGAACTGGAAGCAGCGACCAACGAGTTGCGTGAGGCGAACGAACGTCTGCGCGAACTCGATCGCATGAAAGACGATTTCATCTCGACGGTGACGCACGAGTTGCGCACGCCGCTGACCTCGATCCGGGCGCTCTCCGAAATGCTGCACGAAGATCCCCGCCTCGACCTCGCCGACCGCTCGCGCTTTCTCGGCATCATCGTCAATGAAGCGGAACGACTGACCCGCCTGATCAACCAGATTCTCGACATGGCCAAGATGGAATCCGGGCGAGCCGAGTGGACAACCGGTGCGGTTGATCTCGGTGAAGTGGTGCGCGAATCGATGGCCTCGCTGGAACATCTGTTCCGGGAAAAGGGCGTTGCCCTGGCCGGTAACATTCCGGCCAGCGGCCCGGTGGTTCAGGCTGACCGGGATCGCCTGACGCAGGTCATGATCAATCTGCTGTCGAACGCCGTGAAGTTCGTGCCGGGTGGCGCGGGCAGGGTTCAGGTCGGGTTGAGCAGTGCGGCCGGGCTGGTTCGCGTCGAGGTACATGACAACGGACCAGGTCTGACGGCCGAAGAATGCAATGTCATTTTCGAAAAATTCCGTCAGGGTGGAAACACAATGACCGACAAACCGCAGGGCACAGGGCTGGGATTGCCCATCAGCCGCCAGATTGTCGAATATTTTGGTGGTAATCTCTGGGTTGAAAGCGAGCCCGGAGCCGGAGCAAACTTCATTTTCACGGTGCCGTTGCCGGTGCCTGAAGAATAACAAGGGGAGACAAACCGCATGACCAAAAAAATCCTGATCGTCGATGACGAACCCAACATCATCATTTCGCTTGAGTTTCTGATGAAGAAAGAAGGCTTCAGCGTCGCCGTCGCCGGTGATGGCGAAGAGGCGCTGGCCAAGGTGGCCAGTTTTGCGCCGGATCTGATCCTTCTCGATGTGATGATGCCGAAGAAATCCGGTTTCGAGGTTTGTGAAGCCTTGCGCGCCGACCCGTCGAATGCCGGACTGCTCATTGTCATGCTGACAGCCAAGGGGCGGGATACCGAAGTCGCCAAGGGCCTCGCCATCGGGGCCGATGCCTACGTGACCAAGCCGTTTTCGACCAAGGAGCTGGTGGCCCGGGTGAAAACCATGCTCGGGGTGGGCTGAGCCAGTTCTTTTGCACTGAGCGGCCTGAGTCGCCCCCATCAAAATTTGTTGGAATGCACGCCATGAAG
Source organism: uncultured beta proteobacterium (assembly GCA_903930395.1). Taxonomy (GTDB): domain Bacteria; phylum Pseudomonadota; class Gammaproteobacteria; order Burkholderiales; family Rhodocyclaceae; genus Azonexus. The sequence continues at coordinate 8,754 of CAIYYE010000587.1, read as the reverse complement.
GCTAAACATCGTTTCATTGTCGCGGTGATTGTGCTCGGTCTGTTGATGACCGGGCCGTTCGTCGTGACCTCACTGCTCGTCTGGCTGGACATGAAGGATGCCGAGCGCACCCTGTTGACCAACCTCCTGATGTCCCGGCTGCCGGTGGGGACGATGATGACCCTGTTCGGCTTCGTGCTGGGCGTCCTCGTGCTGCACAAGCTCTTCAAGCAATACGTCGAGGGCCTGTTGCGCATGGCTGAAACCTTGCGTCTGATGCTCGGTGCCAACCGCAATTTCCGTGTCACCATCGAAGGCCCGCCGGAAGTCCAGCAACTGGCGCAGGCCGCCAACGACCTGGCTCAGCAGCGCGATGCCCTGATGGATGATGTCGATGCCCAGATCGCCACGGCCAAGGCCTCGGTCGAGGAAGAGAAGAACCGTCTGGCCGCACTCATGTCCGAACTGGCCCAGGCCGTCGTGGTGTGCAACCTCGACGGTCGCATCCTGCTCTATAACAACCGCGCCCGGCTACAGTTCAAGGCCCTGTCGCAGGGGCCGACTTCGGTGGCTGGCGGCGCCCTGATCGGCCTCGGGCGTTCGATCTTTTCCATTCTCGAAAAGAGCCAGGTCGAACATGCCGAAGAAGTCATTCGCCAGCGCCTGGCTGCCGGCAAAACTGCCATTTCCAATTTCATCACGACGACGCGCGGCGGCCAGCTGCTGCGCGCCCAGATGGTGCCCGTGCTTGCCGCCTCGGGCGAGGAGGGCGATGCGACGATGTCGGGCTACGTGCTCACGGTCGAAAACATCACCCGCAGCATCGAGCAGGAAGCGCGGCGCGACCAGGTTCTTCATTCACTGACCGAAGGTAGCCGCTCGACCATCGGCAATATCCGGGCAGCCGTTGCCAATCTCATCGATTACCCGGACATGGAGCCAGAACTGCGCGAACGCTTCGTCAAGGTTGTCGATGACGAAGCAGCCAAGATGAGCCAGAGTCTCGACCTGACCATGGGCGAATTCTCCGATTCGATGAAGACGCGCTGGCCGCTTGAGGATGTTCTCGGTATCGACATCATTGCCGCCGCGCAGCGTCGCATCGACGACAAGCTCAAGCTGCCGACCAAGACCGAAGAACTTGACGATGCCCTGTGGATCAAGGCCGACAGCTACTCGCTCGTCTTCGCGCTGGTCTGCCTCGCCTCCAAGCTGCAGGATCATTACGAACCGCGCGAACTGCGTTTCCGCCTGACCTCGACCGGCCGGCTGGCCTACCTCGACCTGATCTGGGCCGGCCCGGCGATGTCGTCGGAAACCTTCTATACGTGGGAAATGGAAACCATGCAGATCGGCAGCGAAACCTCGCCGCTGACATTACGCGACGTCATCGACCGGCATGGTGGCGAAATCTGGTACGAACGCGAGAAGGCGGCGCACCGTGCCTTCTTCCGCTTTGTGCTGCCGGTGGCCGTGCCCGAAATCGAGCATGACCAGGAAGAGCGCAGCCGTGGCAAGGGGCGGCCGGAATACTACGACTTCGATCTCTTCAAGTTTGAAGACAAGAATATCGACCTCGACCGCAAGCTGTCCGATCTGACCTACACGGTATTCGACACCGAGACGACCGGTCTGGAACCCTCCAACGGCGACGAAATCATCCAGATCGGCGCTGCCCGCATCGTCAATAACCGCCTGCTGCGTCAGGAGACCTTCGACCAGATCGTCGACCCGGAGTGCCCGCTCAAGCCTGAGTCGATTCCCATCCACGGCATTACCGAGGACATGGTGCGCGGCCAGCCGAATATCGATGTTGTCCTCCCCGCCTTCCACAGTTTTTGCGAAGACACGGTGCTGATTGCCCACAATGCGGCCTTTGACATGCGTTTCCTGCAACTCAAGGAGGAGCGTACCGGTATCCGCTTCACTCAGCCGGTACTCGACACGCTGCTGCTCTCGGCGGTCATCCATCCCAACCAGGAATCGCACAAGCTCGATGTCATCCTCGAACGCCTCGGTATCAGTATCGGTACGCGGCACAACGCCCTGCAGGATGCGCTGGCGACCGGCGAGGTTTTCCTCAAGCAGGTCAAATTGCTTGAGGAGATGGGTATCGTGACCGTTCGGCAAGCCCTTGAAGCAGCGGAAAAAACCTATTTTGCCCGGGTAAAGTATTGAGGCCGCTGTGAATACTGACTTTACGCTGCCTTGCCGGCAGCAACTCGAACTGGCAGCGGCGCTGCAGTCGCTGACGAATCTTGATGACGCCCCGGCGCTGGCCGGGCGCTTGCGCGAATTCCTGCTCGGGTCAGCCGGCAACGGTTTCGATGGCGTGCATGCGACGCGCCTGATATCGGTCTTCAATGACCGTCTGACTGCCCGCATCATCGAACTGACTGCGGCCCGCCATCGCCTGCCACCCGTCGCCTGGTGCTGGCTGGCGCTCGGCTCGGAGGGGCGGCATGAGCAGACCTTTGTCACCGATCAGGACAACGGCCTGATCTTCAATGCGGTGAGCGAGCAGGAGGCGCTTGCCTTGCGGCAGATATTCCTGCCTTTCGCCCAGGCCGTGAATCAACATCTGGCTGACTGTGGCTTCGCCCTGTGTTCCGGGCAGATCATGGCCGGCAACCCGGCCTGGTGCCTGTCGCTCGAAGAGTGGCGACAAAGATTCATGGACTGGGTGCGTCGTCCTGAGCCCGAGGCACTGCTCAACGCCAGCATATTTTTCGATCTGCGTCCCCTCTATGGCGAACTGGACCTGGGTGAACGACTGCGCACACTGCTCCTCTCCATGACCGCCGCCACGCCGTCCTTTCAGCACCTGATGGCGGCCAATGCCCTGCAGGTCGACGTGCCGCTCAATTTTCGCGGCGACATTGCGGCGGGCGAGGGGGATGCGGTCGATCTGAAGAAATACGGCAGCCGGATCTTCGTCGACGGGGCGCGCATTTTTGCCCTGGCCAGCGGGAGCAGGGCTGTCAATACGGTAGAACGGCTGCGTCAGGCTGGAGCGGCCGCAGGCTTGCCGGCCAGCGAAATTGCTGCGCTCGAGGCCGCCTTCTCGCAAATTTTGCGCTTGCGACTGGCGCAGCAGATCGAAGCCGTGTCGAGAGGGGAAAGCGGAGGGTATGGCCTGAAGCCCGCTGCCTTGCATGACATCGATCGGGCCATCTTGCGCGAGGCGCTCAAGCAGGCAAAACGCCTGCAACAACGTCTCAAGTTAAACTATGCACTTTGAAGAAAAATGAGGTTGTCGTGACTACGCAACAGCAAACAGGGCAGGAACAACAACAGGCCATCGGCCAGGTAGAAATGTCGCTGCGCCAGGATGGGCGCACCCGTATGGCCGGCAATACGCAGGCTTTCCTGCGCAACCATGCGCCGTTCAACAAGATGCAGCCGGACGCGCTGCAACGCTTCGCCGAAAAGGCAAAAATTGTCTTTTACGCGGCCGGCAGCGAGATTCTTGGGCCGGACTCCGGCAAGGTCCGCTATTTCTACCTGATCGAATCGGGCAAGGTCCAGGCCCGCCAGGCGGGTGAAGTGACTGTCACCGAATATTCAGTGCTCAGCCTCAGTGCCGGCGAGAGCTTTCCGATCGGCGCCGTGACGGCCGGCAGGCCATCGACCAATCTCTATACAGCCGTCGACGATACTTTCTGCTACCAGTTGCCGGCCGAGGATTTTCTGGCGCTGATGGCTTCCAGCCCGGAATTCAACCTGTTTTGCACGCGGTACATTGCCAGCCTGCTCGACCAGTCGCGCCGCCAGTTGCAGCTGCAGTTTTCCCAGCGCGCCAGTGAGCAGCAGACGCTCAATTCACCGCTGGCCGGCATCGGCTCGCGTTCGCCGATCACGGTTGCACCGGAAACCCCCTTGCGCGCAGCGCTGGAAACGATGTCAAAGGCCGGGATTGGCTCACTCGTCATTGCCGGGGAGGACCGCAAGGCGGTCGGCGTATTTACGCGCACCGACCTGCTTGACCGTGTCGTTCTCGCCGATCTGCCGCTGAGCACGCCGGTCAGTCAGGCCATGTCGGCCAATCCCTTCATGATCGAAGAGCACGCCACGGCCTACGATGCGATGTTCGCCATGGCGACGCATGGTATCCGCCACGTGCTGGTCACCGATGCCGAGGGCAAATTGACCGGCGTCGTTTCCGAGCGCGACCTCTTCTCGCTGCAGCGTGTCGGCCTGCGCCAGATTCGCCAGTCCATCGACGGTGCCCATAATGTCGACGCATTGAAGCAGGCGGCAGCCGACGTTCGCCAACTGTCCTTCAACATGCTGGCGCAAGGGGTTGGGGCGGAACAGCTGACCCAGTTCATCTCGGCGCTCAACGATGCGCTGACGCGTCGCGTCATCCAGCTCAATCTCGAAAAGCACAATTTCGACGGCATCGAATGGGCCTGGCTGGCTTTCGGTTCGGAAGGCCGCGACGAGCAGACTTTCAGTACTGATCAGGATAACGGGATAGTCTTCGCGCCGCCCGAAGGGGCATCGGTCGAGGCCTTGAAGCAGCGCTTCCTGGCCTACGCGCTGGACGTCAACAATGATCTCGACCGCGTCGGCTTCCCGCTGTGTAAGGGCAACATCATGGCGAGCAACCCGCAATGGTGCCTGACGCTTGAGGAGTGGAAGGATCAGTTCGGAAGCTGGATTCGCATGCCGCAGCCGGATGCGCTGCTCAATGCCACCATTTTCTTCGACTTCCGCGCGCTCTTCGGCAAGCATGAGCTGGCCGATGCGATGCGCCGCCACTTGCTGGCGCAGACGGCCTCGAACCCGATGTTCCTGCGCGCCATGGCCAAGAATGCGCTCGATGTCGAGCCGCCGCTCGGCAAGATCCGCGATTTCCTGACCGATCTCGAACCCGGCCATCCGGGCAAGATCGATCTAAAGAAGTACGGCTCCCGCATCTTCGTCGACGTCGCCCGTATCTACGCCATGGCCAGCGGTGTGCACAACACCAACTCCATCCAGCGCCTGCGGCTTGCAGCCCAGCGCCTCTCGATCCGCAGCGATGAAATCAATGCCGTGCTCGAAGGCTTGAATTTCATCCAGCTACTGCGTTTGCAGCACCAGTATCTGGAAGGTGAGCCGGGAACACAGGGCGACAACCTGATCGATCCCGACAAGCTCAATGAACTGGATCGCCGCATCCTGAAGGAATCCTTCCGTCAGGCGCGCAAAATCCAGACGCGCCTCAAACTCGATTATCAGGTGCAATGACCATGCTCGGACTCAAGAAATTTTTATTCCGGGGCAGTGCGCCATCACATCTGCCAGACGACGTACGCGCCTCGCTGGAAGTCTGGCGCACCAGTGCGCCGGCACCGCTGGACGACCTGCACTTTCATACCCGTTACGTCGTGGTCGATATCGTCAGCAGCGGCCCGAATCCCGAGAGCGACCGCCTGCTCGGACTGGCCGCCAGCTCGATATGGAAGGGCGCCATCCAGCCCGACGACACTTTCTATGTCGATTTTTCCACCCTGGACGGCGAGGGGGCCGGCGTCGACCGGCAATTGACGGCTTTTTTGCTGTTCGCCGCCAAGGCGCCACTCGTCACTTACCATATTCCCTATGTCGGCGGCTTTCTGCAGCGCGCCTTCAAGGAGCGTCTGGGTGTCGATTTCCAGCCGCAATGGGTCGATCTGGCCTGGCTGCTGCCGTCGATGTTCGAGGACAAGGGGGATACGGTCATGCCGCTTGATCACTGGATCGATGTCTTCGGCCTGGATGCCGGGAGCGGCCGGCGCGACGCCATGGCCAATACGCTGCTGCTGGCCCGCATCTGCCAGATGATGACGGTGCGCGCCGTCGGCAAGCAGGTCGATACCGCTGCCCAGCTTATCGAAGAGTCGCGGGCGAGCAGCTTTCTGCGGCGCAATCACTAACCCCCGTCAGGATGTTCGCTTCACTGACCAGGCTCCAGCGCTACTACCTGTATTACACAGGGGCCTTCCTGGCGTTTATCGGGGCCCTGGCGGTGCTCGAACAGCACGGCATGCCGCCCCGCTGGATCGGCTACGCTTTCCTGTTTTTCACCATCACGATGTACGCGCTGATCGGCATCGTCTGCCGGACATCCGACGTTTCCGAGTATTACGTCGCCGGCCGGCGCGTGCCGGCTTTCTTCAATGGCATGGCGACCGGCGCCGACTGGATGAGTGCCGCCTCCTTCATCGGCCTGGCCGGTACGCTCTACCTCTCCGGCTTTCAGGGGCTGGCCTATGTCATCGGCTGGACCGGGGGCTTCGTCCTGGTCGCGTTGCTGCTCGCACCCTATCTGCGGCGCTTCGGTCAGTACACCATTCCGGATTTTCTGGGGGCACGCTATGGCGGCAATGCCATCCGTCTGGTCGCCGTCGCGGCAGCCATCCTCGCTTCCTTTGTGTATGTCGTGGCCCAGATCTACGGGGTCGGCGTTATCACCAGCCGCTTTGTCAGCCTGCAATTCGAGATCGGCGTTTTTGTCGGCCTCGCCGGCATTCTCGTCTGCTCCTTCCTGGGCGGCATGCGGGCAGTTACGTGGACGCAGGTCGCCCAGTACCTCATCCTGATCGTTGCCTATATCACGCCGGTCGCCATCCTGTCCTATAACCAGACCGGCAACCCTGTGCCACAACTGGTCTATGGCCAGGTACTCCAGCAAGTCACCGCGCTGGAAGACAAACTGTTCCAGAATCCGGCTGAACTCGAAGTCCGCCAGCTCTTCCATGAGCGCGCCGACCTCTACGCCCAGAAGATCATGCAGTTGCCGCAGTCGCTCAATTTCGAACGCGAAAATCTCTCCAAGCAGATCAATCAACTCAAGGCCAGCGATGCCCAGATGAAAGACATCGTCGCCCTCGAAAGGCAGTATCGCGATCTCCCCCACGATCCCGATCAGGCCAGGCTGCGCTGGGAAAGCGCCATGTTTTCGGCGGTTGAGCGCAGCAAGCCGCCCATCCACCACGGCGAGGCATTTCCCGGCGAGACTGTCGAGGAACAGGACATCATGCGGCTCAATTTTCTCGCCCTGATCTTCTGCCTGACCATCGGGACGGCTGCACTGCCGCATGTGCTGACCCGTTACTACACGACGCCTACCGTCCGGGAGGCTCGTGAATCGGTGTTCTGGTCGCTCTTGTTCATTCTCCTGCTCTACATCACTGCGCCGGCTTATGCGGTCTTCGCCAAGTACGAAGTGCTGACCCATCTGGCTGAAATTCCCATCACCAAATTGCCGGGCTGGGTGGCGGCGTGGGCCAAGATCGGGCTGGTCAGCATCGAGGACATCAATGTCGACGGGATCCTGCAACTGGCCGAACTCTCGCTCAATCCGGACGTCATCGTGCTGGCCACCCCGGAAATCGCCGGCATGCCCTATGTCGTCTCCGGGCTGGTCGCCGCCGGCGGTCTGGCCGCCGCCCTGTCTACGGCCGACGGCCTGCTTCTGACCATCACTACCTCCCTGTCGCACGATGTCTATTACCGCATCTTCCGCCCGGATGCCTCGACGCACTTCCGGCTGGTGATCTCGAAGTCCTTGCTGCTCGTCGTCGCCATTCTTGCCGCCACCGTTGCCGCACAAAAGCCGGGCACCATCCTGTCGATGGTTTCCTGGGCATTTTCCATCGCCGGCTCTGCCTTCTTCCCGGCGCTGGTCCTCGGCATCTTCTGGGAAAAGGCCACCCGCGCCGGTGCACTTGCCGGCATGGTGATCGGTATCCTGCTCTCGATCTACTACATCATTCGCGTTGAATTCGACAGCATTCCCATGCTCGGCATCAGCGGCTTCGGCATGGAGCCATGGTTCCATATCCAATCTACGTCGAGCGGCGTATTTGGTGTCATTGGCGGGTTCATCACGATCATTCTGGTCAGTCTGGTGACCAAGCCCGATCCGCGCGCCGGCAGCTTCCTCAAGACCATCCGCTTCCGGAATGGAGCAGAGTCCTGATGCGAGACGCCGATATTCACTGGCAAAAGACCCGCCGACTGACCTTCATCCTGCTTCTCTTTTGGATCTTCGTCACCTTCGTCCTGACCTGGTTTTCCCGGTCGATCAACGCCGTCGTCATCCTTGGCTTCCCGCTCGGTTTCTACATGGCCGCTCAGGGCGCACTGGTCATCTACCTGTTGATCATTTGGTGGTACAACCGGCAGATGAAGAAACTCGACGCAGAATACGGCGTCGAGGACGAGTAAGCCGCCGCGGTGAGCCTTTTTCTGGTCAGTGCCTTGCGGGCTATCGTCGAAATGCTCGGCCTGTGTCTGCTCGGGCAGGGGATGCTCCATGTGCTGGCGGGGCAGAATCGCTCTGATAATCGTATTTATCAACTCTTTGCGTTGATTACGGCCCCGCCACGACGGATGGTGGCAATTCTCCTGCCCCGTACCACCAATCCGCGCCTGATTGGCATCATCACCTTTGTCATCGTCCTGATACTCTGGCTCGGACTCGCTTTTGTCCGAAAGTTTCTTTGACCAATCGGCCGCTTCTGCTACAATGCGCGGCTTCCGGAGGGGTGGATGAGTGGTTTAAGTCGCACGCCTGGAAAGCGTGTGTAGGGTAATCCCCTACCGCGGGTTCGAATCCCGCCTCCTCCGCCAGTATGCCTGTAGTGACCTAAAGCCCCGATTGTTTGGGGCTTTTTGCTTTTGAGGGTTTGCTTGTTGATCCCACGATTAACCCCAAAGCACGGAAAGGCCAACCCAAGGTCATTCGTGCCTGTAGTTAGCCCGTACAGCTTTCACCATTGGTTAACTAATCATACTAAAGCC
>CAIYYE010000586.1 GCA_903930395.1 uncultured beta proteobacterium | reverse complement strand
TCGCTGCACGCCCAGGAAATGGACTTCAACGACATCCGCACCACGCTGCAGGCGCTGATCGCCATCTACGACAACTGCAACTCCCTGCACACCAACGCCTACGACGAAGCGATCACCACGCCGACCGAAGAAAGCGTGCGCCGCGCCATGGCCATCCAGCTCATCATCAACCGTGAATGGGGTGTCGCCAAGAACGAAAACCCGAACCAGGGCGCCTTCGTCATCGACGAACTGACCGACCTCGTCGAAGAAGCCGTATTGCGTGAATTCGAAGCCATCGCCAGCCGCGGCGGCGTCCTCGGCGCCATGGAAACCGGCTACCAGCGCGGCAAGATTCAGGAAGAGTCGATGGTCTACGAGCACAAGAAGCACGACGGCTCCTACCCGATCATCGGTGTCAATACCTTCCTCAATCCCAAAGGCATGGCCCAGCAGGAAATCGAACTGGCGCGTACAAGAGATGAAGAAAAACAGTCGCAAATCAAGCGCCTGCGCGACTTCCAGGCACGCAATGCCGATCAGTCTCCGGCCATGCTCGCCAAGCTCAAACAGACCGTGATCGAGGACGGCAACGTCTTCGCTGTGCTGGTCGACGCCGTCAAATGCTGCTCGCTCGGTCAGATCAGCACGGCGCTATACGAAGTCGGCGGTCAGTACCGCCGCAGCATGTAATTCCATGTCCAGACCAACCGTGACTTTGTCGACTTCACCTCGCCGTGCTAATCGCACTGTCTTCGGCTTGTCTTCGCGTCACAATTGATCTGGACATGGAATAAAGGACTTAAAAAGGGGAACCGCAACGCCGGCCTGGTCCGGCGGGAGGAGCAAAACAACACGGCGAGGCTATGTACCTCGCCGTTTTTGCGCCTACTTGGCGGGGGCGGCTGGCGTCGCTGTGGGCGCAGCCGGGGCATTCAATGGCGGAGCCACTGGAGGTGCCGTCGACACTGGTTGCTCATTAACAGCGCGCACATCGGTCACGTAATACTCGGTTTCGCCAAAACAATTGGTCGGTACGAACTTGTGCTGCTCGTAACTCAGAACTACGCGCTGCCCGGCAAGGGCATTGATCTTGTTGGCCACGGTTTCTTCACGTACCGAAAACTCGAAGCGATCAGGAATGGCACCCGGCATGGTCACCATCGCCACCTCGCCCTCCCAGGTCTTGCACAGCCAGCCCTTGCGCGACAACTTCTGGATATAACCGGCCCGTTCGCCGTCGGAGTAACTCCAGTTCAGGGTCAGCCAGACCCAGGCGACCGCGCCGAGGAGAACGACGCCGATGAAGATGAGAAGGGAGCGAAGCATGAGTTTGTCCGTAAGTTTTTTCAGGTTGCCATTATGACAAAAGATGGCTGGTGCATTTGTGACAGATTTTTCGGGAAATTGCGGTTTCCTCAGTCCCCAAAAGTCCGCAATCCATCCAGATCAAGGATATTGATCCCGCCATATTCACTGCGCACCAGACCTGCATCTTCAAGAACCTTCAGCGCCTGATTGGCCCGCTGTCGGGAAACGCCGGCGAGGTAGCCGAGTTCTTCCTGAGAAATCTGCAGCAGGCGGTTGGTGCCGGGGTAGAGCACGGGGTTGAAGAGGGCGGCCAGGCCGCGGGCGATGCGGGCGTCGGTGTCGAGCATGCGCTCGTTTTCTATCATGCCGATGAACTGGCCGAGGCGCTCGTTGAGCTGGGCGATCATGTAGCGGTTGAACGGTATGCTGTGGTCGAGCAGCCACAGAAAGGTGCTTCGGCTCATGAAGGCGACGCGGGTTTCGCGCAGGGCCATGACGTCGTAGCGACGCGTTTCGCTCTTGAGCAGCGAGCCTTCGCCGAACCAGCCGCCGGTGCTGATGCCGGTCAGCGAGGTCGTCTTGCCGGTGGTCCAGTGGCTGGCCATCTTGCCCAGGCCATCGATGATGCCCATCCAGTAATCAACCGGTTCGCCCTTCATGCAGATGAAGGCGCCCGGCGCAAAGCTGCGCTCGAAGGTGCCGGCCAGCGCCTTGGCCATTTCTTCGGCGCTCAGCGATGGTCCCCAGACGGAGGTGCGAAGGAGTTCTTCGGCGTTCTTCAATTTATTTTCTCGATTGTCTGCCGGATGACAATTATACGGCGGGTAGATGCCTACACTGGGCCGCATAGTGAGAGACTGTCCCGGTGTTGCAAGGTTTGTGTAAGACTGCAGTGCCCACAATGATTCAAACGAACGTTAGACCGCGGACAACGAGACGCGGCGGAGGAGACTAAGAATGCCCACGCAGGCGAATTTCGCCGCGCTGGATGGTTTGCATACCTTCCCGCGGCTGCTGTTTCATCACGCGTCCATCCGGCCGAATGCGCCGGCCATGCGCGAAAAATATCTCGGTATCTGGCAAACCTGGACCTGGGGTGATGTCGCCGAGCGTGTCCGCGCGCTGGCCTGCGGCCTGGCTTCGCTTGGCTTCAAGCGTGGCGACAACCTGGCGATCATTGGTGACAACCGGCCGCATCTCTACATGATGATGACCGCTGCCCAGTGCCTGGGCGGCGTGCCGGTCCCGCTCTATCAGGATGCCGTGGCCAACGAAATGCTTTTCGTCCTGCAGGATGCCGGCATTCGCTTCGTCGTCGTCGAAGATCAGGAGCAGGTCGACAAGATGCTGGAAGTCAGCGCTCAGGTCGGCACGCTGGAACACATCATTTACGATGATCCGCGCGGCATGCGGCACTACACCCAGCCCTTCCTGCACGACATCCATGAACTCATGGAAATGGGCCGGATTCACGACCGCAACCACACCTCCTTCCTCAACGCTGAAGTCGAGCAGGGGCATTTCAACGATACCTCGGTCATGCTCTACACCTCGGGCACCACCGGCAAGCCGAAAGGTGTCTGCCAGACGCACGCGGCTTTCATCGCTGCGGCGCAGGGCGGTGTGCAGGTCGACAAACTGGATGCCGATGGCGACATTCTGTCCTACCTGCCCATGGCTTGGGTCGGCGATCACCTCTTTTCGTATGCCCAGGCGCTGGTGGCCGGCTTCACCATCAATTGCCCGGAATCCGGCGAGACGGTCATGAGCGACCTGCGCGAAATCGGCCCGACCTGCTATTTCGCGCCGCCGCGTGTCTTCGAGAGCCTGCTCACATCGGTCATGATCCGCATGGAAGATGCCGGCAAGATCAAACAGAAAATGTTCCACCACTTCATGGCGGTGGCCAAGCGTTGCGGTGCCGACATTCTCGACGGCAAGTCGGTCGGTCTTGGCGACCGGTTGCAATACTGGCTGGGCAATCTGCTGGTGTACGGCCCGCTGCGCAATGTCCTCGGCATGAGCCGTATCAAGGTGGCGTACACGGCCGGCGCCGCAATCGGGCCGGAGCTGTTCCGCTTCTACCGCTCGATGGGCATCAACCTCAAGCAGTTCTATGGTCAGACCGAAACCTGTGCTTATGTCTGTTTGCAGCCGGACGGCCAGATCAAGTTCGACTCCGTCGGCCAGCCGGCTCCCGGCGTCGAAATCAAGATTGCCGACAACGGCGAGGTGCTGGTCAAGGGGCCGATGCTGCTCAAGGAATACTACAAGCGCCCGGACGCCACGGCCGAGTCGCTCAACGCCGATGGCTACTTCATGACCGGCGATGCCGGCTTCCTCGATGAAGACGGCCACCTCAAGATCATCGACCGTGCCAAGGATGTCGGCAAGCTGACCAACGGGGCGATGTTCGCGCCCAACTACATCGAGAACAAGCTGAAGTTCTTCCAGCATGTGAAGGAGGCCGTCTGCTTCGGTCACGACCGCGACATGGTCTGTGCCTTCATCAACATCGATGTCAGCGCCGTCGGCAACTGGGCCGAACGTCGCGGCATCGCCTACTCGGGTTACGCCGACCTGGCCGGCAAGCCGGAAGTGCTGGAACTGCTCCGTGAATGCGTCGAACAGGTCAATGCCGATCTGGTGCACGAC
>CAIYYE010000585.1 GCA_903930395.1 uncultured beta proteobacterium | reverse complement strand
GTGTTCGCCTCCAGTTCGCCGCTCGGCAGACTGCGCCCGGCGCCGCGCTGGTCGATCATGACGACGCGATAGACCTTTGGATCGAACAGGCGTCTATGCTCGGGCAGGCAACCGCCCCCCGGCCCGCCGTGCAGGAAGAGGACAGGCACACCGTCGGCCGGGCCGCATTCCTCGACATGCAGGATATGCCCGTCACCGACCGCCATCTGCCGGACGCAGCGCGGCCGGCATTCGGGGAACATCGGATTGCCTGACATCATCCTTGAAACCTCCGTTGGACGCGGCCGCTGGTGCGTATGGGCGGGATGACCGGCGCGAAGCGACGAGGCGGCAGGCTCATGCCTGCAACGAGGAGCGACAAAGCTGGACGCCCGACCAGACGTGCCAGCGGCCGTGTAGCGCTGTTACCCCACGGGTGAGTCGCCGCGAAGGCACAAGAGCTTGTGTTCATGCAGCTGTCCAGAGATGGGAAAGCGGTCAACTGAGGTTTCAAGGATCATGCCTCGATCAGGCCGTTACGCACGGCAACAAGGGTCAGTTCGGCGGCGTTCTGGACATTGAGCTTCTGCTTGATGTGATAGAGATGCGTACCGACCGTGCTCGGGCTCAGGCAAAAATCATCAGCCACGTCATTGACCGAGCGGCCCTCGGCCAGCTTCATGAAAACAGCCAGCTCCTTCTCGGTCAGCGCCTCGACCGGGCTGGCCGAGCCGGAAAGCTGGGCCAGCGCGACAGACTGCGCCAGTTCCGGGTCGAGATAGCGACGGTCGCCGGCGACCTGGCCGACTGCCCGCAAAAACTCTTCCGGCGTCGCCCGCTTGCACAGGTAGCCGCGCGCGCCAAGGCGCAGGGCGCGGACCGGCACGATGTCGTCGTGATGGGCGGACAGCATCAGCACCTTCGCCTTGGCGTCCCAGACAAGCAAGCGCTCGAGCGCCGCCAGGCCCCCGATGCCGGGCATGGAAACATCCATGACGACCACATCCGGTATCGTTTCGGCGTAACTGCGGACGGCATTCTCACCACTATCGGCTTCGCCCACCACGATGGCCCCCGCGCCTTCAAGCAGATAGCGGAACCCGAGGCGAACCATGGCGTGATCGTCGGCGAGCAGGATGCGTTTTCCTTGCAGGGTGTGGTTCATGCGAATTCCTCCGGGGAGTGTTGCACTACTGCATCCGGCAGGCTGGCGAAGATGCGGAAGCCGCCGCCGGCCGGTTGTCCGAATTGAAGATGGCCGCCCAGCGCGGCGATACGCTCGCCCATGCCGGCCAGACCGAGACCGCAGCCGGCCTGTGCCGAAGGCTGACCATCGCGGCCGCGGCCGTTGTCGGCCAGGGACAGGTGTAGCCAGCCGGCCTCGCGACTGAGGACCACGTCGACCGTGCTGGCCCGGGCGTGGCGCACGACATTGGTCAGGCCTTCCTGAACGATGCGGACGACGGCTGCGGCCAGTTCATCGGCCATAGGCTGCAACCCGATACCGAGCCGGCTGCTCAGCGCAATCTCCGGATGCTGCACCTGCCAGTTGGCGAGCTGCCGCTCCAGCGTCATACCCAGGCCGTTGCCGGCCAGCGGGCGCAGGCGATGCAGGATATTGCGCACGCCATCCTGCATTTCACCCGTCACGGCGACGATGCCCTGAGCCGGAACATGCAAGGATGGTGAATCTGCTGTGCGCTGAACGATGGCGCCGGCCAGCGCGCGGACAGCGGTAATGCCCTGGGCCAGTTCATCGTGCAGCTCGCGGGCGATGACCCGGCGCTCTTCTTCCAGCCGGTCATGGAGGCAGCGATCAACTTCGCGAGCGCTCTCAAGGCGGACATTTTCGTCAACGGCCTCGCCCAGGCGATCGGCCATGCCGTTGAAAGCCCGCGAGATACGCCCCAGTTCCGGCGTCGAAAACACCGGCAGTCGCGTATCGAAACGGCCACGGCCGGTACTGTCCAGCGCGCGCATGATCTGCCTGAGCGGATGCAAGGCCCGGCCCAGCGCCGTGCGCGTGACCACAAAGAGCAGGGCGAGCAGTGCAATCGCCCAGCCGGCCATGGCCGCCAGATCATCCCAGGCATCGATCACGGCGCGTGATTCGTCCGGTTTCAGGGTCAGCGTATAGCCCTCGATGGCGACGGCGCGGGCTGGCAGATCACTTGCCATCAATGCGGCGAACCAGCCCGGCACGCTGCGCCCAGCCTTGTAGGTCGGCCCCGGCGAGCGGTAGATGACCTCGCCCGCGGCCGTGCGGATTTCAAGTTCATTGGCCCGCACCCGGCCAATGGCACGGGCGACACCGAGCAGCCGTTCGCCACGCAGCGCCACCGGCACATCATGCATTTCGCCCAGCACCGCATGCAGCCACTGCTCGGAAACGCGGCTCGCCGCTTCGACTTCTTCGTGAATTGCGCTGCGCGTGCCGTGCAGCCACAGCCCCGCCAGCAGAATCAACAGGCTGGCAGCGAGCACCGTGTGGACCAGGCCGACGCGGGTATGCAGGCTGACTTTCGCCAGCACCCGCTCAGCCCAACCCGCGCTCAGGAGTCTCATGATCATTGATGTCCGAACATGTAACGCAACCCGACCCAGGCTGAACGCGGCGCGCCCGGCGCGACGAAGGTCTCGCGCCG
>CAIYYE010000584.1 GCA_903930395.1 uncultured beta proteobacterium | reverse complement strand
TGCTCGTCCTGAATCGCGATTTCTTTGACAGCGACCCGTCCTCGCCCGGGCTGCAAGTCGCGTTCCTGCTCCTGCTGCTCAGCATCGTGCTCGCCCTGAGCGGCCTGCTCACGCTGTATCGGCGCGGCAAACCCAGCCAGGGGCGGGATGAACAGTCCTTTTATGCCTTCGAGAAAACGACCCAGCTGGTGTCATCGGGCATCTTCGGCTATATCCGCCATCCGATGTACAGCTCGCTGCTGGCACTGGCCTGGGGCACCTACCTGCTCAACCCTGACCTGATCGGCACGCTGCTCGTCGGACTGGCCTCGCTCTTCCTGTGGCTGACCGCGACCACCGACGAGAAGGAATGTCTGGCCTATTTCGGCTCGGCCTACGCCGAGTACGCACAACGCACCAAGCGCTTCATTCCCTTCCTATTCTGAGACAGCCTGCGTTCCCATCATCTCGTTGCAGGTCGCCCGACCAAAGGTTTCGGCCTTCTTCGGGCTGGAAATCTGCGGCTCTTCGTAGATGCGCCGGATGATGCGATTGGTGATGCGCGCCCCGTCGCTGCCATCCTCATCAAAGAGCTTCATGGGCCGGCCCTTGTCGCGATTGTAAAAAGCCTGCAGGGCATGATCGCGGACACGCTCGCAGAAACGAATGCGCTGGGCGTCGGGCATGCTGTCGTCGATAGGGCCGGGGTGGCCGTGCGCCAAGGCGCCGGAAGAGGCCAGCAGGGTCAGCAATGTGAGAGCGAGACGTTTCATTCCTTGGGTTCCTGAATCGACGTCAGATAGGCCAGGATGTCCTGGATATCCTGCGCCTTGAGGGCATTGAGCAAGCCGGTCATGCCTTCTTCGTCGTGAGGACGGTCGCCCTTCAGATAAAGATCGACCTGACGCTGCAAATAACTGGTGTATTGCCCGACGAGCATCGGAAACATGCCGCGCCCCTTGCCCGTCTTGCCGTGGCAGGCTGCACACTGCTTCTGATAAATCTTCTCGCCGTTGGCCAGATCGCCTTCGGCGCGCGGGATGATCATCACTTTCTCGGCCATCAGCAGCCGGGTCAGTGCATCCTCGTGACCGGCATAGGTCGGCATTTTGGTATCCAGCTCTATCCCGGCGAGATAAGCGGCAATGTCCTTGATGTCCTCATCGGACAGTTCGCGCTCCTGCGTGTAGGGAAACATCGGAATATTGACCCGCGTCCGCGCGCGGAAACTCTTCAGCTGGCTTTCGATGTATTTGACCTGCTGGCCGGCAATGCGCGGATATTCGCCCTTCTTGCCACCCTGGCCGTTATCGCTGTGGCAGGCAGCACAGGTGCCGTTGATTTCCTTGCCCTTGTCGAGGTCGACGGCCAGCACCGAACGGCTCAGCGCCAGAACCGCCAACAACAGGGAAAAACGCAGAATCCTCAGCATGCAAAACCACTCCGGGAAGGGATGCGGCTAATTGTCGCACCTCTCAAGCGACTGAAAATTGACACAAATCACGCATAATTCGGCTCATGGCAATAATCCCCTGCACGACAGCGAATACCGACCACCTGGCCAACCTGCGCCGCCTGGTCCTCGGTCGCTGGATGGTACTCGCCGTGCTGGCGCAAGTCATCCTGATCGTCCCTGGCCTGCTCGACATTCCGGTGCCGCAACTACCCCTTCTCGGCATCGTCGCCATTGCCGGGCTGTTCAACGGCTTTGCCCAGTGGCGGACGGCTGGCGCGCGCACGGCGACGACCGGCGAATTGTTCAGCCATCTGCTCTTCGACATCGGCATGCTGAGCGCCGTGGTTTTCCTCAGCGGCGGCGCTGCCAACCCGCTCGTTTCCCTGCTTCTGCCACCGGTTGCCGTCGCCGCCCTGACCCTGCCCGCCCGCAGCGTGGCTGTGGTCTCCGCCGTGACCATCGCCGCCTATTCGCTGCTCATGGTCTATTACGTCCCGCTACCGATGCCCGATGCGACCCGCGCCACGCGCCTGCACCTGGGCGGCATGTGGCTCATCTTCGTCGTCTCGGCGCTGATGATCGCCTGGATCATCGTCCGCACGACCCGCATCATCCGCCAGCGCGATGCCGAACTGGCCACCGCCCGCGAACAGGGGCTGCGCGACGAACGGGTGGTGGCCATGGGCACCCTCGCCGCTGGCGCCGCCCACGAGCTCGGCACACCGCTCGGCACGATGGCCCTGCTTGCCGGTGAACTGGCCAACGATCCGGGCCTGGGCAAGGCAGCCCGCGAGGACGTCCAGCTATTGCTGCAACAAATCGGTGTGTGCAAGAAAATCATCACCGGCCTGTCACGCCGGGCCGGGGCCGAGCGGCTCGAAAACACCACCTTGCAGGCGGCCAACCACTGGCTGGACGATCTGCGCCAGCGCTGGCATGCAGCGCGGCCACAAGGCAGCAGCCGGCTGGTCGTTGCCAGCGATGGCGCAGCGCCGGACATCATCGCCGACCCGCGGCTGGAACAAGCCGTGCTCAACCTGCTCAACAACGCCGCCAATGCGACGACGAGCCCGCTCGAGATCCGTCTCGGCTGGAGCACCGACACCCTGTGCATCGACATTCGCGACCACGGCCCCGGCTTTCCACCCCAGGTTCTCGAACTTGGTGGCCAGGCCAGTTTTCCCCCGCACGAGCGGGGTAGCGGCGTTGGCCTGATGCTGACCCGCAGTGCCGTCGAACAACTTGGTGGCAGCCTGACGCTGGCCAATCCCGAAGAAGGCGGCGCCCTCGCCCGCATCGAACTGCCCCGGACCAGACCATGACCGAAACGACCCTGATCATTGACGACGACCCAAGCTTCAACGCCATCCTCGTGCGCACGCTGGAACGTCGCGGCTACCCGGCCCACGGCGTCCTCGATGTCGCCGCCGCCCTGCTCGCCGCACAAGAAACGGGGGCCGGGCGGGTCGTCCTCGACCTCAATCTGAACGGCAGTTCCGGCCTGGCCCTGATCCCGCAACTGCTGGCCATCAACCCGGCCTGCCGGATCGTCGTCCTGACTGGCTACGCGAGCATCGCCACCGCCGTCGATGCGGTCAAGCTCGGCGCCATCCAGTACCTGGCCAAACCGGTTGAAATCGAGGCCATCCTGAGCGCTTTCGACGATGACGACGGACCGGATTTCGATCTTCCCGCGTCTGACGAGCCGCTGTCTATCGACCGACTCGAATGGGAACACATCCAGCGCGTCCTCAACGAAAACGATGGCAATGTCTCGGCCACCGCGCGCGCCCTGAAAATGCACCGCCGGACACTGCAGCGCAAACTGTCAAAACGCCCGGTCAAAACCTGAATCGGCGCGGCCGGGCGGCCCCCGGGTATTACTTTAGCGTTAGTTATTACGGCCAGTTTCCGATATGCTGACAGACAAACCAATCTCAATGGTGCCTGCGGGCAACCGTCCATTTATTTGTCATCAATGCACAGCGAGCCGTTACTCAACAGACTCACCGCCGACGCCATAGGCCTGCTTGTCGAGAAGTTCAATCTGGCCCAGGTCGGTTTGCTGCACCTCGATAGCGATCTGAAAATTCGCGATGTCAATGAACTGGCCTGCAGTATCGCTGGCCAGCCCAGGGCAGCGCTGATCGGTCAGGAACTTTTCACCACCTATTCCGAGCTGCCGGACGAAACCCGGTCTCGTGCGGCAATCAGCACTCTGCGCACGGCCGGGTGCTGGAATGGTGGCATCACCATGCGCCGGCCGGATGGCGCGTCGATCAGCGAGCAGATATCGATTGCCGAGATCGGCGCGATGGCCGGCCAGGAGCCCGCCTACCTGGCCATACTGACCAACGATATGCGCGCCAGCCAGACTGTCGAACAAATCCGTCATTTTGCCCAGTTCGACGCCTTGACCGGACTTCCCAACCGCCTGCTGTTGATGGACAGGCTGGAGCAGATCATCGCCGCCAACCGGCGAACCGATACCCTGCTGGCCGTCTGTTTCATCGACCTGGACGGTTTCAAGCATATCAACGACAGCCTGGGTCACGATGCCGGCGACGCCCTGCTCAGGCAAATCGCCCAGCGCATGCAGGCCTCCCTGCGCAGTGCCGATACCGTCGCCCGCATCGGTGGCGATGAATTTGTCGTACTCCTCTCGGTCGTCGATAGCGAAGACGAGTGCTACCAGACCATAGAACGACTGCTCCGGATCATTGCCGAGCCGTGTACGCCGGTGGCCGGCGCCCAGGTTCAGGTCAGCGCCAGTATCGGCGTCACCATTTTCCCCGACGACGACAGTGATGGCGAAACCCTGATCCGTCATGCCGACCACGCCATGTATGCGGCCAAACGAGCCGGCAAGAACGGCTACCGGATGTTCGATGCGCGCATGGAACAGCGTCTTGAAGCACGCCACGACACCTTGCTCCGCGTTTCCCGCGCCATGCGCACCGGACAGTTCGAGCTGCACTACCAGCCGGTACTCGAGGCGAGGAGCAACAAGATTGTCGGCGTTGAGGCGCTGATCCGCTGGAACCATCCGGTACTGGGCTGTCTGCTGCCGGGCGAGTTCATTCCCCTCATCGAAGACAACAGCGCAGCGCTCGAACTCGGTGAATGGGTGATCCGCGAAGGCTTGCGGCAATGCCGCAGCTGGCATCGACAAGGCATGAATCTGCGGCTGACCGTGAACCTTTTTTCCCGGCAACTTCAGCACCCCGGCTTTGCCGCCGCACTCGCCGTCATGATCGCCGAATCGTGGCCAGGCATGCCGGCCGGACAGCTGATCCTCGACATCGCCGAACCGACGACAGCCAAGGCGATCGAAACGGCGCAAGCCAACATCCGCAGTTGCCACACCTCGGGGGTCCATTTTCACCTCGACGAATTTGGCGCCCGTGACTCCGCCCTGAAGTCATTACGCAAACTCGACCTGGACGGCGTCAAAATCTACCGCACACTGATCAACGACATGCCCTACGACCGAAGTTCGGCCAGGCTGGTTGATGGTATCGTCGGACTTTGTCAGGCTTTCGGGCTAAGCATCACGGCCGTCGGCGTGGCCAACGATGACCATCGCTGCCTGCTCGGCGAACTCGGATGCCAGTTCCTGCAGGGCCATCAAATCAGCCCGCCATTGACGGCTACAGCCGTCGAAAAATGGCTGGCTGATTATTCTTCAAACAGTTTCAGGAGTCATGCATGAGTTCCGTTTTCGATCATATCGAGTGGACCGAAAAATTGGTCACGGGCATTCCGGAGATCGACAGACAACATCGCTTTCTCATTAACGCCATCAATGACGCCAAGCACAAACTGAGCGAATTTCCCGACCTCAAGCTGATCGAGCAAATCACCAAGGACCTCCTCGGCTACGCCATCTATCACTTCGAAACCGAAGAAGACCTGATGCTCGAACATGGCTACACCGAAGAGAGCAAGGCCGATGCCGACTTGCACCAGAGACAGCACCGCGATTTTTCCGCCCAGGTCATGGCCGTGCGCGACACCCTGCACGCCGGCAACCCCGTCTCGGTCGAAGAACTTCTCGGCTTCCTCGACGACTGGCTGATCAGTCACATCATGAACACCGATCAGCGGCTGGCCGCCTTTATCCGGCAAAAACAGGCCGCCTGAAACAGACCGGGGCCCGCCAGAAAGCGGACCCCGGGGAACTGGGCAAGGACCGGCCGCCATCGACTGCGGCCTGGCAGCATTGATTAGTGCTTGTGCTCCATGCCCGGCATGCCGGCTGCCATCGGCCGGACGACGCGGGCATCGACCTGCTTGCTGCTGCCGTCCTCGAAGGTCAGGGTAATCGGCACGACATCGCCTTCCTTCATCGGGGCCTTGAGGTCGATCATCATGACGTGCAGGCCGCCCGGCTTGAGAACGGCCTCACCCTTGGCCTTGACGTCGATCACCGGGACCGGACGCATTTTCATGACGCCACCCTCGTTGAGGTGCGTGTGGAGTTCGGTCACCCGGGAAACCGGATTGTCGGCCTTGAGCACTTTGACATCCTTGTCGCCGTTATTCTTGATCACCATGAAAGCACCGGTTGCCGGCGCATTCGGCGGGGCCAGCCGGACATAGGGATCGACGACCGAAATGCTGTCGGCAGAGCCGGCCAGAACGCCGGCCGAGAACAGCAGGCTGGCTGCGAGCAGGGACAAGTGCTTCATCAATTTCTCCTTGAGGATTATTTCAAATGTTTGCGCAGGGCGACGACGACCTGGTCGGGCGGCGTTGCATGAACCATCTTGCCGACCAATTGCCCATCCTTGCCAACGATGAAGGTATCGGCTGAGTGATCAACCACGTAACCGCCACCTGACATTTCAAGCTTTTGTTCGGCGTAGAAAACGCCATAGCGCTTGGCGATCTCGGCAATGTTTTCCGGCGTCCCGGTGACACCCACCATGGCGGGATGGAAGAACTCGGCATACTCCTTGAGGCGGGCCGGCGTATCGCGCTTCGGATCGACCGAGACAAAAATCATCGCGACATTGGCCGCTTCGTCGGGACTCAGCTGTTTCATCCCCTCCGCCGTGGCGGCCAGGGAGGTGGGACAGACGTCCGGACAATAGGTGTAGCCAAAATACAGGAGGACCACCTTGCCGCGATAATCGCTCAGGGAAACCGGCCCGTTGGCCGACTGCAGGGTGAAGTCGCCGCCAGCCGCTATAACTGCCGTAGGCAGGGGCCTTTCCGGCATTTCCGGCTGCCAGAACAAGGCGAGCCCGGCGATCAGCACGGCCAGCGCAGCGGCAAGAAAAACAAGGACGCGTTCGGACATCTAGTGATTGTGCTCCACGGTCGAAAATCGGTAGGGAATGGCCACCCGTTCGCTGCCCGTCTCGATCAGCACCGTCGCCTGCCAATCCATCTGACCGGTGATGCAAACCGGCAAGCTGACCTCGGCGACATAACTGCCGTCGCTGCGCAAGGCCAGCTGCGGGCGGTTCAGTCCCATGTTCATTTCGGTGCCGGCAAAATCAACTTCGACACGGACCGGCGACAGCCCACGAGTCGTCACCTCAACCTCGAAAGGCTTGACCAGCGGCACGGGTCGCGTCCCCATGGCGAGCTGGACCTCGCCTCCGGACGGCAATTTCACGCTGCAAGCCTCACGCTGCAGGCTGCACACGGGGTCGGGTTGAACGGTGACATCGGCCTTGGGCAACAACATCGGCGACAGCTTGTAGCCAACGATCACCACCAGCGCAATCAACTCCAGCCCGATGACATCGATCAGTATTTTTTTATTCACAAGTTTGCTTCTGGGCCATGAGGCGTTCCGAGTCTGCGCATTTTCGCCGAATACATCTGTTTGGATTTAGCAGACATCAATTCTTTCACAGTCTGCGACGAATACAGTGTGCGGCAAATTGTCGCAGCGCAATCACCTTGCAGGCGGCAATGGGGGAAATGGAAGTTTTTTGCTTCTGGTGCTCATGGGAGAAATCGAGATGAAAAAATTTGTAGTGAAAACAACCGCGCTGCTTCTGGCCGCCGGTTTCGCAGCAACGGCGTATTCCGCCGAATCGCTGCAGGACGTGATGAAGCGTCGCGGCCTGAGCCAGCAGGATCTGCTGGCTGCCTCCAAGACCTACGTCCCGACGGGCAAGCGCGACGAATTCGTCGTCTTCAGCTCGGGCGGCCAGTCCGGCCAGATCATCGTGTATGGCATTCCGTCCATGCGCTTGCTGAAGTACATCGGCGTCTTCACGCCGGAACCGTGGCAGGGCTACGGCTTCGACGAGAACTCGAAGGCT
>CAIYYE010000583.1 GCA_903930395.1 uncultured beta proteobacterium | reverse complement strand
CGACGGCACCTATCCCGGTCTCGAACCGGGTGCGCCGCTCGTCCGTCGGGGCAGCATCGGCTATGTCGTCGATGTCGGCACCTTCCTGCAGGACCAGATCATCTACTCGGTCAATTTCATCGAGGATGGCAAGATCGTCGGTTGTCGCGAGGAAGAACTGATCGGTGCGGAAGAGGCCTGGACGCCGTCGCGCTTCGAGTTCCGCGACAAAGTCCGCGCCGCCCGCCAGCTGTCGGTTGGCGGCCAGGTGCTGGTCGCGCTCGGCGCCGTCGGCGAAGTCATCAAGGTTATCCGCGATGCGCCGGGCGGGGTCGCCTATCACATCCACTTCGACAGTCTGGCCGGACGCGTCCTGCAGATCCAGGAAGACATCCTCGAACCCCTGCACGCCGGGGAGTAAGCCCATGCAGAACGCCTACCTCGAACTGAAACTGGCGCACGAACTGTTCAAAAAGGCGCCCGACACGCTGAGCGACGAAGAACTCGCCCGCCTTGGTCAAATTGCCGGCCGACAGGCCCGTCTCGAGCAACGCATCCTGGCCAGCGCCGAAGCCGCCCAGGTCATCGTTCCCGAGCCGACCATCAGCACGCGGCTCGACGAAATCCGCCAGCGCTATGCCAGTCCGGATGACATGGCGGCCGATCTCGAACGGATCGGCCTTGATGCCGAGAAACTGTCCGCCGCCGTCGAACGCGACCTGCGCATCGAGGCAGTTCTCGACAAGGTCGGCTCGGCGGTGCCGGCCGTCACCGAGGTCGACGCCGAAATCTACTATTGCCTGCATCCGGAAGCCTTCGACCGCCCGGAAGCCCGACGCCTGCGCCACATCCTGATCACCTTCGCCAACCCGATCGAGCGGGCCATTGCTGCTGAAACACTTGAAGGCCTGCGCCCAAGGCTGAACGACGTCGAGAAATTTGCCCAGGCGGCCCTCCGCCATTCGCAATGTCCCACCGCCCTGGAAGGTGGCCAGCTCGGTACCGTCAAGCGCCAGCAGTTGTTTCCCGAACTTGAACCCGTTGCCTTCTCACTGGCAACCGGCGAAATATCCGGGGTTCTCGAATCGCCGATGGGACTGCACCTCCTGCGCTGCGACGAAATCCTGCCCTACGGCATGCTCGCTTTCGCCGAGGCTTGCCCGCGCATCATCGAAAAACTCAGTGAAAAACGCCGCCGCGAAGCGCAGCGTGAGTGGCTCAGGAAATAAGCGCCACTGAAGGCTCAGGCATTGAGCTCTTTGACCAGGCGCAGGACATCCAGCGCGTGGCCCTTGTAATTGACGTTGTAGAGTGCGTGGCGAATGACGCCGCTGCGATCAATGATGAAGGTTGAGCGCGAAACGCCGAATTTCTTCTGGCCATCGACCTCACGCGCCTGCCAGACACCGTACTGCTTGCAGACCTTGCCTTCGGTATCCGACAGCAACTCGATGCCTATGCCTTCCTTGTCGCGGAATTCGGCGTGCTTCATGCAGTCGTCGCGGCTGATGCCAAAGAGGACGCAATCCTGACGGAGAAACTCGTCCTCGTGATCCGAGAAATCGGTTGCTTCCTTGGTACAACAGGGGGTTCCATCCTTCGGATAGAAGAAAATAACAATATGTTTCTGCCCCTGGTACTTGGCCAGATCGATGGTCGCCATATCGGCATCGGGCAATGAAAATGTAGGAGCTGTTTCGCCAACCTTGAGCAGCATGTTGTTCTCCTTGAGCGCTCTGCATGGGCAACTGCTGCGAACGATTCTAACGGAGGCGAATGCGGGTGACTACAGCGCCCGGGACAAATTTCCCGATTATTTTCCGGGAACTTTTTCCGGAATCTGGACGAAGGTTTCGTCCTGTCGAACCATGCCCAGCTCGAAGCGGGCACGTTCTTCAATGGCATCATAGCCTTGCTTCAGATCGCGGACCTCGGCGTCGAGGCCCGCGTTCCGGATTTCCAGCTTGCGGGTAACTTCCTTCTGCTGCTGCAACTGACGGTCGTACTCCCAAACCTTCAGCCAGCCCCCCTTACCCACCCACAGGGGGTACTGGAGCAGGCCGATGGCTGCGAGAAGGCCGACCGTCAGCCAACGCATCAAACGTTAGCGCAGGTTGTAGAAGGTTTCGCGGCCCGGATAGGAGGCGGTATCGCCCAGATCTTCCTCAATGCGGATGAGCTGGTTGTACTTGGCGATACGGTCCGAACGCGACAGCGAACCGGTCTTGATCTGGCCGGCATTGAGACCGACGGCGATGTCGGCGATGGTGCTGTCTTCGGTTTCACCCGAGCGATGCGAAATCACGGCGGTGTAACCGGCGCGCTTGGCCATTTCGACGGCGGCGAAGGTTTCGGACAGGGTGCCGATCTGGTTGAT
>CAIYYE010000582.1 GCA_903930395.1 uncultured beta proteobacterium | reverse complement strand
TTGGCGATGTCGTCCGGCGCCTCGACGGACAGCTCGCCGGCCAGCAGCGGTGTGGTGACGGCAAGCAAGAGCAGGAGTGGCAGGCGGTAAATGATCACGCCATGATTTTACGCGTCGGCGGGAGCTTGGCGCGGCGGCAGCAGGAAACTGCGCGGCTGATGCAGGATTCGGTGCGCCAGCACACGAAGCAGTGGTCCCCAATGCTCGAAATGAATGCCACGGGCGCGCAAGGCGGTGCGCAGGGCCAGCGCAAAGCTGACGCTGAGGTTGGTGAAGCCGATGGCCGCGATGCCGAAGGCGGCCCAGGCGATGGCCTTGAGCGGCAACTCGAACTGGAAACCGACGAGGGCGTAGCCGAGATTGGCCGAGGCGAAGGCGATATGCCGGATATCGAGCGGCAGGCCGAGGATGGTGCCGATGACGCCGGTCGAGCCTAGCATGCAGCCAAACAGGAAGTTGCCCATGATGCCGCCCAGGCGTTCCTGGATGTAATTCCCGATGCGCCCGGCGCGTGCGCTGCCGAACAGTTTTTGCAGCCAGCGCAGGCGAGCGATGCGTGGACCGATGTCGGCATAGGCGGCGCGATTGTCGAAATAGCCGGTGATCAGGCCGGACAGGAAGAGATAGAAGCCGGCGATGGCGGCATGCGGCAAGGCCCAGGACAAGGGGTCGAGGTCGGCCAGCAGGTGGGCGCCCTTGTCGACGGAAATCGGCGGCACCCCGTCGAGAAAGCTCAGGCCCAGGCCGACGGCGATGGCGACCGGCAGGGCGACCATGACGTTGCCGGCAATGGCAGCGAGCTGGCTGCGACCGACAGCGGCGACGACATCGACCAGCCTTTCCAGGTCGGCGCTGCGGGTCGGCTTGATGTCGCCGAGCAGGCCGGCCAGCGTTTGCGCGGTCATCGCCGGCTGCTTGGTGGCGACAGTCAGGCCGAGCAGGAAAATGCCGACGAAGCCCAGGCCATAAATCATGCTGAACATGAAGGCCTCGCCGAACAGCGGCGCGTGCAGGGCGGCGGCCTTGATCTTGAGCATGGCCATGAAGCCGATGAGCACACCGGCCCCGGCGGCCGAGCGCCACATCCGGCGATAGTCGGTGCCGGTCTCGCAGATGTAGTGCTCGCCCGAGCGCGCCGCATTTTCGGTGACGCGGACGGCGAGCAGGCGGGAGAGCTGGGCGACGTAGAAACGCAGGCTGTTGCGCCGGTTTTCCGAGAGAAAGGCGGCGTGGGCGAAGCCGCCCCAGGACTGGATGGCCTCGTCACGGGCGGTCGACTGCTGGCCGGCAATCAGAATTGCGGCAAGCTCGCGCAGACGGTCAAGGCTTTGTTCGCTGCGGGTCAGCAGGTATGAAAGATGAAGGCTGGTGCCAACAGTGAGCGCCCGCTTGCGGATCCGTTGCAGGGTGTCCTGGCATTGGTCGGCGATGACCAGCAACTGGCTGCCGTCATCGGCGACTTGTTCGGGATCGTTCAAGGCGCCGCGGAAAGCGTTTACGAAATCGAGGGCTTCGGCCGAGAGGGCGATGAAGCGCGGCGTGTCGTCGTCGAAGTTGGGCGATGCGCGCATCAGTTCGCTTTCGACGCCGAGGCCGCTGACCCGGTGGGCAAGGAGCAGCACGGCATCGAGCATCTGCTCCTGGATGCTGCGCCAGTCGATATTGCGCAACTCGTCGGCCGGGGCGATCAGCGCCCAGAAGCGCTGCGCAGCCTGATCGGGGATGGATTCCAGCCAGCGCCAGTCGTTGCTGCGGTCGTAAATGACATGCAGGCAATCCTTCAGCCGGCGCTCATCGGGTACTTCCGGCAGCAGGCGGCTGCCGAGGATGCGCCACCATTCGGAAAAGAAGCCGGTGCCGGGCAGCACGCCGCTTTCGGTAAAGAAAGTGACAAGCCGCCGGGTGGCGACAAAATGCACGACATGGCTGCGAAAGGCGGCAAGCAGCTCCGGGTCGGAGGCAAGACGGTCGAGCATGAACTGGTAGCGTTCGGCCGAGCCGCCATCGCGCCGGCTTTGCGGGCGCAGCACGGCAACCAGTCGCCGGATCAGCTCGAGCGTATCGGCCTCCGGGTTGCGAAAGCGATTCAGCGCCTCGGCCAGCGGGTCGTCTGCCGGCGGTGGGCGGCCGAACAGCCAGTGAAGTGGATTTCTGAGTTTTGTCATATATTTTTTGCCCATGAAGCTGTCGGGGAGGCCGACAGTGATGCGGACAAGGCCATGGTAACGGAGATAAAGGCCATGCCCCGTGTGCGACAAGTGGTTGAAATGTGACTATTCGTAATAGAATTAGGAGGTTTCAAAATAATCTTTCATCCTAATTACTACACTGGGACTGCCGAAAATGAATATCGTCAAAAAATCTCTGGTTCTGGCCCTGCTGGCCGGTGTCGGTTTTACTGCTGTTGCGCAAGAGCGCGTTTACCTGATCGACCAGCGTGACGTCGTCGCCAAGTCCGGTTTCGGCCTGTGCTGGCGTGATGGCTACTGGACCCCGGCT
>CAIYYE010000581.1 GCA_903930395.1 uncultured beta proteobacterium | reverse complement strand
GTTCCCAACCTGACCATCGGGCCGCTGGTGTGCGAGGCAATTCGCCCGTGCACTACGGCGCCCATCGACGTGCATCTGATGGTCAAGCCGGTAGATCGCATCATCCCCGATTTTGCCAAGGCCGGGGCCAATATCATCACCTTCCACCCGGAAGCCTCCGACCACGTCGACCGCAGCCTGTCGCTGATCCGCGATGCCGGCTGCCTGGGCGGCCTCGTCTTCAACCCGGCAACGCCGCTCGACTACATGGATTACGTGCTCGACAAGATCGACGTCATCCTGCTCATGAGCGTCAATCCCGGCTTCGGCGGTCAGAAGTTCATCCCCGGCACGCTGGCCAAGGCCCGCCAGGCACGCGCCAAACTCGATGCCTACGAAAAGGAAAGCGGCCGGCGCATCCGTCTTGAAATCGATGGCGGGGTCAATGTTGGCAATATCGCCGACATCGCCCGTGCCGGCGTCGACGCCTTCGTCGCCGGTTCGGCCGTCTATGGTGCCGGCAAGGACAGCGACCCGCATCGCTACGATTCCATCATTGGTGCACTGCGCGCTGAACTGGCCAAAGTCTGATGCTCTTCCATTCCGTTACCTTCGATCTCGACGGCACCTTGCTCGACACCGTTGCCGACCTCGCCGAGGCCTGTCGTCTCATGCTGGCCGAGGTCGGAGCGCCGCCGCGCTCGCAGGCCGAGGTGCACAGCTTCGTCGGCAAAGGCATGGCGGTGCTCGTCGAGCGCTGCCTGACGCATGAACGGCCTCCAAGCCTTGAACAGGTGGATGTGGCCATCGAGTCCTTCAAGCGGCATTACACGGTGGTCAACGGGCAATTCACGCGGATTTATCCGGGTGTGATCGAGGGTCTTCAAGCCTGGCAAGCCAGCGGGATAAAGATGGGTGTGGTGACTAACAAGCCGGCCATGTTCACCGACGCCTTGCTCGCCCGCATGGGGCTGGCCGACTATTTCGATGTGGTCGTCTCCGGTGACACGACGGCCCACAAGAAGCCGCATCCCGAGCCCATCCTTTACGCCTGTCGCCAACTCGGCGTGGTGCCTGAACGTAATCTGCACATCGGCGACTCCCGGCACGACATCCATGCCGCCCATGCCGCCGGCTGTCTGGCCTATGCCGTGCCCTACGGCTACAACGAAGGCGAGCCGGTGGACAGTGCCGATTGCGATGCGCTAGTATCCGATCTGCTTGCTGCTTACCAGCAAGCCCTTACTTTCAAAGACCTCTCACAAAAATGACGACTCTGCATATCTGGAACGAATGGCAAGGTTGGCGTCGCTGGCGCCCCTGATCTCCTTTCGCGCGCCGTCGTGGCGCATCGCACCAGACCGCAAGACCCTGTCATTTTCGAGGCTTCCCCATGACTGAAACCGAATTCAACGCCCTTGCCGCGCAAGGTTACAACCGTATTCCCGTGACGCTGGAAACGTTTGCCGATCTCGATACGCCGCTGTCGATCTACCTCAAGCTGGCCAACGCGCCCTACACCTACCTGCTCGAATCGGTCCAGGGCGGCGAACGTTTCGGCCGCTACTCGATCATCGGTCTCGCTGCCCAGACGCGCATTGTCGTCAATGGCCATCAGGTCATGGTGCTCACCGGCAACCGGGTGGCCGAGCGCGAGGACGACACCAATCCGCTCGATTTCATCGGCAAGTTCATGCAGCGTTTCCGCGCCGCGCCACAGGCCGGCCTGCCGCGTTTCTGCGGTGGCCTGGTCGGTTGCTTCGGCTACGATACCATCCGCTACGTCGAAACCAAGCTGACCCGCACGAACAAGCCGGACGACATCGGGACGCCGGACATCGGCCTGCTGCTCTCCGAAGAAATCGCCGTCGTCGACAACCTGTCCGGCAAGCTCACGTTGGTCGTCTTCGCCGAGCCGGGCTTCCCTGGCGCCTACCAGAAGGCGCGGGCGCGGCTCATGGAACTGCTCGCCAAGCTGCGCACGCCGGTTGCCATTCCGAGCGAAAAGCCGGTGCACTCCGAGCCGGCCGTTTCGGTTTTCGGCGAAGCAGCCTTCAAGAAGGCCGTGCTCAAGGCCAAGGACTACATCACCGAAGGCGACGTCATGCAGGTCGTCCTCTCGCAGCGCATGACCAAGCCCTTCGGCGCCAGCCCGCTGGCGCTCTACCGCACGCTGCGCAGCCTCAACCCGTCGCCCTACATGTTCTACTTCGATTTCGAGGATTTCCATGTCG
>CAIYYE010000580.1 GCA_903930395.1 uncultured beta proteobacterium | reverse complement strand
CTTCATGGGTGTCTCCGTGTGGAAAAGTTACAAGTCGTAGTGTAGCTGCTTCCTGTTGCAGAAAAACTAACCCACGCCTGCATGATTGTTCGTAAAAACCGAATGATCGGCTGTTTGTTATCAGGTTGGCGATTGTCTGTATCTGTAATCAAACAAATCCGGGCCGCACGTGAAGACGGCCACCTTGCCCTGGCCGGAGGCTGGGGCGGTGATGAGCAGGGCGGGGCAGGCGGGCATCAGAATTCGAGGCCGGGCATGGCCTTTAGGCCGGCCTGAAAGGCGTGCTTCTCCATGCCGATGTCGCTCACCGTGTCGGCGGCCTCGCGCAGCGCTGCAGGGGCGCCGCGGCCGGTGATGATGACGTGCTGCATGGGCGGGCGGCTCAGCAATTTGGCAAGCACCGTGTCGAGGTCGAGCCAGCCATACTTGAAGGCGTAGGTCATTTCGTCGAGGACGACGAGGCCGATGGCCGGATCGCCCAGATGGCCGCAGGCGATTTCCCAGGCGGCCTGGGCGGCTCGGGCGTCGCGGTCCTTGTCCTGGGTTTCCCAGGTGAAGCCTTCGCCGCCGACATGCCAGGCGACATTGGGTTGCTGGCGGAAAAAGGCTTCTTCGCCGGTATCCGAACGGCCTTTGACGAACTGGACGACACCGACTTTCTGTCCATGGCCGAGGGCGCGGGCGACCACGCCGAAAGCGGCGCTCGATTTGCCCTTGCCGTTACCGGTATTGACGACCAGGACGCCGCGTTCTTCTTGGGCGGCGTCGATCTTGCTGTCGATGACAGCTTTCTTTTTCTGCATGCGTTCTTCGTGGGTAATCGTCATGGATTTGCTCGGGGATATTTGTCTTGAAACAAGGGAAGGGCAGTTTCTGCGCCAGCGGAAACAGGGGCAGAAATGGAAAACGGATTATTCCGGGATGAAGCAGCGATGGCCGCGGTCTTCTATCTGACGCAGGCGGTAGCCGTAAAGTTCGGAGAGCTTTTCTGCGGTCAAAATGCGCGCTACCGAGTCGATTTCCGCGCGGCCGTCACCATGCAGGAGCAGGGCGCGGTCGCAGAAGCGATGGGCCAGCGCCGGGTCGTGCAGGACCATGACGACGCCGGCGCCGCAATCGCGGGCTGTGCCCGCGAACAGCTCGAGGACCGCCATCTGGTGATTGAGGTCGAGGTGCGAGAGTGGCTCATCGAGCAGGTAAAGCGGTGCCGCCTGCGTGAGCAGCGTGGCGATGGCCAGGCGCTGGCGTTCGCCGCCTGACAGAGTGTGGATCTGGCGGGTTTCCATGCCGTCCAGCCCGACGGCTTTGAGCGCGCTGCGGACCAGTTCGGCATCGCGTGTCGACTCCCAGTCCCAGCGGCCGAGGTGCGGATGGCGACCGGTCAAGGCCGTTTCGAGGACGGTCGAGCCGAAGGGATCGGACTGGAACTGGCCGAGCCAGGCACGGCGCAGGGCGGCCTCGCGGGCATGGAGCAGGGAGGCATCTTCGCCATCGAGCAGGATGGCGCCGCTGACGGGCGGGCGGAGGCCGGCGAGGGTTGATAAAAGGGTCGATTTCCCGGCACCGTTGCGGCCGAGTATGGCGACACGTTCACCGCTGGCGACGCTCAGATCGAGGTGGTCGACGACCGTATTGCTGCCAATTTCGACGCGCAGTTGTCGGGCTTCGAGCAAGGGCCGGGTCATTTCGGCTGCCTTGACAGCAGGAACAGGAAAACCGGTACGCCGATCAACGCCGTCAGAACCCCGACCGGCAATTGCTGTGGCGCAATCAGGGTCCGCGCCAAGGTGTCGGCCAGCACCAGCAGCGAACCGCCGGCCAGCACCGAAGCAGGCAGCAGCAGGCGCTGGTCGTTCCCGGTCGCCAGCCTAACGAGATGCGGCACGACCAGCCCGACGAAGCCGATCGAGCCGGCGGTGGTCACCGAGGCCGCGGTGGCCAGTGAGGCGAGCAGGTAAATGGCGTAGCGCAGCCGGCCGACGGCAACGCCCAGGGCCTGCGCCTGCATCAGTCCGCGCGACAGCAGGTTCAGTTCGCGGGCAAAGGGCATGGCCAGCAGCAGCGCCACGATCAGTGCGGCAAAGGCCGGCCACCACTGGGCACTTTGTCCGAGATCGCCCATCAGCCAGAAGAGCATGCCGCGCAGCTTGCTTTCCTCGGCGATTGTCAGCATCAGTGCAACCAGCGCGCCGCAGCCGGCGGCCACGATGACTCCGGTCAGCAGCAAGCGGGTCTGCGTCCAGCTGCCATCGCCGTGGGCCAGCCCGAAAACCAGAAGCATCGCGGCGAAGGCACCGACAAAGGCCAGTCCATCGACACCCAGTACCGGCAAACCAAGCAACATGGCGAACATTGCCCCTACCCCTGCACCGCCGGATATGCCCAGCACGTAAGGATCAGCCAGCGGATTGCGGAGCAGAACCTGCATCAGGGCGCCAGCCAGCGCGAGCAGTCCGCCACAGGCAAAACCAGCCAGGGCGCGCGGCAGCCTAAGCTGCAGCACGACATCGCCGGTGCCACCCTCCTGACCGAGCAAGGCGGCTAGCACCTCGGCGCAGGAAACCTTGAAACTGCCCACCGTCAAGGCCAGCCCGATACTCGCCACGGCCAGGAGGCCGAGGCTGGCGAGGATCAGGAAGGCACGACGGCTGGTGGGCATGGTGTTGCTTAGAAGCTGTAGCGTCCTGTTATAAACACGGCTCGGCCGTCGGCAGGGTAGTAGTAAGTGTCGTTGCGGAAGGAAGAGTATCCCGCAAACGGGGAATACTTGCGGTCGGTTGCGTTCAGTAGCTTGGCACTGATTTGCCACGGCTTGAAGTTCCACGTGGCTTGCAGGTCAAGGGTGGTGTAACCATTTAGGGTGCCGTGGGTGTTATCGAAATCACTGCCGTAGCGACGGTTTCCGGTGTGGCGAACCACGGCTGAATACGTTCCAGTGTTGCCGGTATTCAGGATCGCCTGAACGCTACCCTGATGACGGGGAACGAGCGGAACAGAT
>CAIYYE010000579.1 GCA_903930395.1 uncultured beta proteobacterium | reverse complement strand
CGGCATCGACGTCGAGGTCGTCAACTTCGCCGCCGAATACCGCGAGCGCGTGTTTGCCGAATTCCTGCGCGAATATCAGGCCGGGCGGACGCCGAACCCGGACATCCTGTGCAATTCCGAAATCAAGTTCAAGGCTTTCCTCGACCATGCCATGCAGCTCGGTGCCGACAAGATCGCCACCGGCCACTACGCCGGGGTGCGCGAGTTCAATGGCGAATACCAGTTGCTCAAGGCCGAGGACGGCACCAAGGATCAGAGTTATTTCCTCTACCGTCTGAACCAGGCGCAGCTCTCGAAAACCCTCTTCCCGCTGGCCGATCTCTACAAGCGCGAGGTGCGCAAGATCGCCGAGGCGGAAAACCTGCATGTGGCGGGCAAGAAGGACTCGACCGGCATCTGCTTCATCGGCGAACGGCCCTTCAAGGACTTTCTCGCCCGTTACCTGCCGCCGAAAAAAGGCGAAATTCGCCGCCTCGACGACGGCAAGGTGCTGGGCGAGCACGATGGCCTGATGTTCCACACCATGGGCCAGCGCAAGGGGCTGCACATCGGCGGCCTCAAGGAAAAAGGCCAGCCCGGCGGCGGTGACCACGATGCCTGGTTCGTCGTCGGCAAGGACATGGACAAGAACGTTCTCTACGTCGCCCAGGGCCACGATCATCCGGCCCTGTTCAGGGAGAATCTGGTGGCCGAGCAGTTGTCCTGGGTGTCCGGCCGGGCGCCGCATACGCACTGGGTTTATACGGCCAAGCCGCGTTACCGGACGGCCGACCAGCCCTGCGAGGTCGAGTCTGTTGATGGCGACAGTTGCTCGCTCAATTTTGCCGAGGCGCAGTGGGCTTTGACGCCGGGGCAGTCGGTCGTGCTTTACGAGAGCCGGGTCTGTCTGGGCGGTGGTGTTATTCGCTAGCAGCCAGGGAGTCGGCAGTTCTGCCGGCTTTGATGGCGGCCGGAATGTTGTCTCCGCTGTCCTGTGACCATTGCCCTTCGAGTGTTGCCGGGGCGACCGCGCTGCTGAAGTAATGGCCCTGCAATATGTAGCAGCCGGCCTCGCAGAGCATGTCGACGAGGGCGTAGGTTTCGACGCCTTCGGCCACGACTTCGAGATCGAGCGTCGTGCACAGGTCGACGATGGCCTTGATGATGGCCTGTGAAACGGGGTCGTTCACGGCTTCCTTGATGAACATCCGGTCTATCTTCACGACATCGATGGGCAATGTGCGCAGATAGGCCAGGCTCGAATGCCCGGTGCCGAAGTCGTCGATGGCGACGGTAATGCCGGCCTCCTGTAGCGCCTGCAGGGTGGCGATGGCTTTTTCCGGGTGGGTCATGATGAAGCTTTCGGTGACTTCAACCTCGATCAGCGTGGCCGGGATGCCATGGCTGGCGCTGGCCTTGAGAAAAAGCGCCACCAGGTTTTCATGCTGGAACTGGCGCGACGAGATATTGACGGCGACCCGTTGCCAGCCAAAGCCGCGTTCATGCCAGTCTGCAATTTGCCGGCAGGCCTCGGAGACGACCCAATGGTCGATCAGATCGACCAGGCCGGCATCTTCGGCCATGGGGATGAACTGTTCCGGCGAAATCAGGCCCTTTTTCGGGTGATTCCAGCGAATGAGTGCTTCGTAGCCTTCCACCGTCCGGTCTATGGCGTGTACCTTGGACTGGTAGTGCAGGGTGAGCTCCCGGTTGGTGAGCGCTTCGCGCAACTCGAATTCGAAT
>CAIYYE010000578.1 GCA_903930395.1 uncultured beta proteobacterium | reverse complement strand
GCTCCTTGTCGGAGATCCAGCATTCGTTGACCGCCTCGTTCTCGCGGGGCAGTACGCGCATCACGTTGTCGTGCTTGACCTGGATCACCAGGTTGGCGCCGACGGAGTCGTGCGGGCTGACCGACTTGCGGCGCTGGAGTTCCCAGGAGCGCGCGGTGTAGCGGAAAGGCTTGGAGGTCAGCGCGCCAACCGGGCAGAGGTCGATCATATTGCCCGACAATTCCGAGTCGACCGTGCGACCGAGGAAGGTGGTGATCTCGGAATGCATGTTGCGGTTGGCCATGCCGAGTTCCATGATGCCGCCGATTTCCTGACCGAAGCGGACGCAACGGGTGCAGTGGATGCAGCGGCTCATTTCTTCCATCGAGATCAGCGGACCGACGCTCTTGTGGAAGACAACGTGCTTGTCTTCGGTGTAGCGGCTCTTCATCGGGCCGTAACCGACGGACATGTCCTGCAACTGGCACTCGCCGCCCTGATCGCAGATCGGGCAATCCAGCGGGTGATTGATGAGCAGGAATTCCATCACGCCCTTCTGTGCCTTGACGGCCAGTTCGGAGTGCGTGAAAACCTTCATGCCGTTGGTCACCGGCGTTGCGCAAGCCGGCAACGGCTTCGGCGCCTTTTCCACCTGCACGAGACACATGCGGCAGTTGGCGGCGATCGAAAGTTTCTTGTGGTAGCAGAAATGCGGAATGTACACCCCAACCTGCTGCGCGGCATCCATCACCGTGCTGCCATCGGGCACTTGCGCTTTCTTGCCGTCGATTTCGATTTCTAGCATGTCGCTACCTTGTAGCCTGACTTTTCGTCGTTAGTTACGTTGCAACCCGCGGCCATCAGGCCGGAATCTTGTGGAAGCCGCTGCCTGCCCACTGAACATCCTTGGGCACCAGACAGGTCTTGTTTTCAATGTGGTACTCGAATTCCTTGCCGAAGTGCTTGATGAAGCTCTGCACCGGAAAGGCGGCCGCATCGCCGAGCGCACAGATGGTACGGCCCGCGATATTGCCCAGAACACTGTTCAGCAGATCCAGATCTTCCGGCTTGCCGAGTCCGTTCTCGATGCGATGCACGACCTTGTACATCCAGGCCGTACCTTCACGACAGGGCGTACATTGGCCGCAGGACTCTTCGTGGTAGAAGAAGGACAGGCGCTCCAGCGCCTTGACCATGCA
The DNA here is from genome assembly GCA_903930395.1 of uncultured beta proteobacterium. Taxonomy (GTDB): domain Bacteria; phylum Pseudomonadota; class Gammaproteobacteria; order Burkholderiales; family Rhodocyclaceae; genus Azonexus. The sequence continues at coordinate 997 of CAIYYE010000578.1, read as the reverse complement.
GACCGTCTCGTCCATGACGATGACCGCGCCCGAACCGAGCATGGAACCGCCCTTGCTGATCGAGTCGTAGTCCATGGTGCAATCCATGATCACGTCGGCCGGCATGACCGGGGCAGACGAACCACCCGGAATGACGGCCTTGAGCTTGCGACCACCGCGCATGCCACCACACATTTCGAGCAGCGTGGCAAACGGGGTGCCCAGCGGAATTTCGTAGTTGCCCGGACGATTGACATGACCGGACACCGAGAACAGCTTGGTACCGCCATTGTTCGGCTTGCCGAGGTTGAGGAACTCCTCGCCGCCCATCTTCAGGATGAAGGGAATGGAAGCGAAGGTTTCCGTATTGTTGATGGTCGTCGGCTTGCCGTAGAGACCGAAAGAGGCCGGGAACGGCGGCTTGAAGCGGGGCTGCCCCTTCTTGCCTTCGATCGACTCGAGCAGCGCCGTTTCTTCGCCGCAGATGTAGGCGCCGTAACCATGGTGCGCGAACAGCTCGAAGTTGAACCCGGAACCGAGGATGTTCTGGCCGATGAAACCGGCAGCGCGGGCCTGATCGAGCGCTTCTTCAAAACGCTTGTACTCGAGCCAGACTTCGCCGTGCACATAGTTGTAGCCGCGGTTGGCGCCCATCGCGTAAGCGGCGATGGCCATGCCTTCGATGACGGCATGCGGGTTGAAGCGCATGATGTCGCGGTCCTTGAAGGTACCCGGTTCGCCTTCGTCGGTGTTGCAGACGACGTACTTGTCTCCGGGGAAGGAGCGGGGCATGAAGGACCACTTGAGACCGGTCGGAAAACCGGCGCCGCCTCGACCGCGCAGCACGGATTTCTTGACTTCGCTGATGACGTCTTCCTGCGTCATCCCGGTTTCCAGGATGCGCTTGAGCTGCGCATAACCGCCGCGCGCTACATAGTCATTGAGGCCCCAGCTGTTGTCGCCGTCCAGGCCTTCCATGAGGACGCCGTTGATCGCACCAAGCATGGCCATTATTTGC
>CAIYYE010000577.1 GCA_903930395.1 uncultured beta proteobacterium | reverse complement strand
GGGGCCTGAAGGTTACGGTCGATGCCGCCGGAAACCTGATGATCGGCAAGCCGGCAAGCGCCGGCTACGAGCGGGCGCCGGGCGTTGTCCTGCAGGCGCATCTGGACATGGTGTGCCAGAAGAATGGCGACAGCGCGCACGATTTTTCGCGCGATCCCATCGTGCCGGCATTGCGCGATGGCTGGCTGGCGGCCGATAAAACCACGCTGGGCGCCGACAACGGGATCGGCGTGGCGCTGATCCTGGCCGTGCTGGAAGACCAGACTCTCGAACATGGCCCGCTCGAAGCCTTGCTGACGGTCGACGAGGAGGCCGGGATGGGCGGGGCGCGCGGCTTGGCGTCGGGCGTCCTGCGGGGGCGCCTGATGCTGAACCTCGATACTGAGGACTGGGGCGAGTTCTATCTCGGTTGTGCCGGTGGATTGGATGTCACTGTTGCGAGGGCCGGATCGGCCGAGCCGGTGCCGGCTGGCCATGTGGCTCGTCGTATTTCGTTGGGCGGCCTGCGTGGCGGGCATTCTGGCGTCGATATCCACGAGGAGCGGGGCAATGCGATCAAGCTGCTGGTGCGCGTGCTGCGCGAACTGGCGGGCGAAATCCCGTTCCGCCTGGCCGAACTGACTGGCGGCACGGCGCGTAACGCCCTGCCGCGCGAGGCATCGGCCGTGGTGCTCGTGCCCGAGGCTGTGGCGGATAGTCTGGCCAATACGGTGGCGGGACTGGCGGTGAAGCTGAAGGCTGAGCTGCGCGGCGTGGACGATGGATTGGTCATCGAGCTGGCTGCCGGCACGGTGGATTTCGTGCTGTCGGCGGCTGATCAGGCGGTCTGGCTGGCCTCGCTGCATGCCGCGCCGCATGGCGTACACCGGATGAGCCGGCAGGTGCCGGGCGTCGTCGAGACCTCCAACAATCTCGGCATCGTCGATTTGCGACCGACGGGAGGAAGCTGCAATTTCATGGTGCGTTCGCTGCTGGAAAGTGGCAGCCTGGAGTTGGCCGACGAGATTGCCAGCTTGTGGGCGCTTTCCGGGACACCGGTCGACAAGGAGGGCTACTACCCGGGTTGGGCACCGAATCCGGATTCGGCGCTGCTCAAGGTGTGCCAGGCGGTCTATCGTCGGGATTTCGGGGCGGAGTCACAGGTGAAGGTGGTGCACGCCGGTTTGGAATGCGGCATCATCGGGGCCAAGTATCCGGGCATGGATACGGTATCGTTCGGCCCAACCATCCGCGGGGCGCATGCGCCGGGCGAGCGGGTCGAAATTGCGTCGGTGGAGAAATGCTGGCGCTTGTTGACTGCGATCCTGGCCGATTTGCGCTGATTGGAGACAAACATGAAAACGGTTATTTCCCTGATTTTCCTGCTCGGCATGGCCGGCTGTGGTATCGAAACGGCCGGTACTGCGGCGACGGCTGCCGCAGCGAAAAAGCAGGAAGTCGAGCAGGCGCAGGCGGCGAAGGCCCGGGTTCAGCGCGATCTCGATGCGGCCAACCAGCAGATGGCGCAGCGCGCGGCGCAGGCTGAGGAAGTGAGCAAGTAGCTTTCGGGGGGGGCGCCGGCCAAATGCTACGGTCGGCCGGAAAAAAAGGCCAAAATCAAACTTCCCGCAGCGCCTTCAGCGCCGGCGGAGGGCTTCGCGGCGGGCGAGACCAAGCTTGGTCGAGCGTTCCATCTTTTGCACGAAGGCCGGGAAGTCGAGGCCGAACTTGGCGCGCAGTTCCTTGGCGTAGTTGTGTAGCCAGCGCCAGCGCGGTTCGAAATAGCGTTCCTTGAAGGCGTAGAGCACGTGGTTGCCGTCGTCCGGCACCGAAATGACGATGACCTGGTCGTCGAAGACGTGCATCGCTTCGCCGATCAGACCTTCGTAGCTGTCCTTCTCGCCGGCCAGGTTGATGACCAGCACGCCGTTGCCGGCCAGCTTGGCGAAAGCGTGATCGAAGAATTCGCGGTTGGCCAGGCTGGGGGCAAAGCCGGTCCGATCGAAGGCGTCGACCAGCAGCACATCGATGCCTTTGTCAGCGTTGGCGATGTACTCGGCGCCATCGGCCTGCAGGATTTGCAGGCGCTCGTCGTCGGGCGGCACCAGGAAGGCGTCGCCGAAGGCGATGACGTCCGGATCGAGTTCGACGGCAGTCAGGTGGGTGCCGGCCATCCGGCGATGGCAGAACTTGATCAGCGAGCCGCCGCGCAGGCCGATCAGCACGATGCGCTTGGGGCGTGGCTGAAAAAGCAGGAAGGCCATCATCTTCTGCGTGTAGCGGATGGCCAGGTCGTGCGGGGCCTTCAGCGACATTTCGCTCTGCATCAGGCGGACGTTGAAATACAGGAAGCGCGACTTGCCGTCGTCGATGATGAAGGGCTTGGGGTAGCTCTCATCGAGCAACTGGGCACGCAGTTCGCCTTCCTTGGCCCAGGCCGGCTCGTGCATCAGCACCGTACCCGTTTCGACGTCGAACGGGCTGGGCAATTCGTACAGCTTGCTCAAATTGGCAACTTAGTCGGGCAGGTCGGTGGCGTGCAGCAGGAAGACGTATTCGTCGCCGGCCGCGGTGTCGAGCCAGGTGAAGGGCAGCGTCGGGTAGGCGGCTTCCAGCGCTTCCCGGTTGTGGCCGATCTCGACGACCAGGATGCCGTGGTCGGTCAGGTGTTTTTTCGCTTCGCGCAGGATGATGCGGGTGAAATCGAGGCCGTCGTCCCCCGAGCCGAGCGCCAGCTCCGGCTCATGCAGGTATTCCGGCGGCAGTGCGGCGACCGACTCGGCATTGACGTAG
>CAIYYE010000576.1 GCA_903930395.1 uncultured beta proteobacterium | reverse complement strand
GGCAGCATGAAGGGGGTCGAGCCGGTGGCGATGAGCAGGCGGTCGTATGCCTCTTCAGTGCCGTCTTCGGCAATGACCTTGCGCTTGACGCGATCGATCGTCTTGATCTGCTTGCCGGTATGCAGCTTGATACCCTTTTCCTTGTACCACTCGCGTTCGTTGAGAACGATCTCGGAGATGGTCATTTCACCGGCCAAGACCGGCGAAAGCAGGATGCGGTTGTAATTCGGATGCGGCTCAGCGCCGAAAATCGTGATGTCGTAGTGATCCGGCTTGATCTTCAGCAGTTCTTCGACGGTGCGGACACCGGCCATGCCGTTGCCGATCAGGACGAGACGAGGTTTTCTCATGGTTGACTCCAACGTTGCGCGCACCCGTGGGTGCAAAATTTACTTCAGCGCATGACGTCGTTGCCATCGAGCCGCCTTCGTTGGCGGTTGATTCGCTGTTCCGGGGGATGTTCTTGCAATCACCGTGCCATATAAATAGGCACTTGATTTTTATCAGTTTTTCAATACACAAGAGAAGCAATGCGCACCAAGAAAGGGCAAAACTTTCCAGTACGGTGCAAATTCAGTTCAGTTTCCGCCCATGATCAGGCCGGTCGCTTCGACTGCGACAATGGCCTTGGCCTGGTTGAAATCCTCGGCATAACCGCTGGCATACAGCAGACAGGCCAGCTGGTTGGCGAGAGGCTTGGGCAGCGGCACCTGCTTGTCGAGTACACGCCTGATCCATTTGGCCGTGCTCACGGCGTCATTGGCTTCCGGCAGATTGGGGAGGGCGCGCAGACTTTCGTGCTCGGCCTCGAAGAGGCTATCAACGCCGCCATCGTGGATGAACTCAAGACGCGGACGACGCTTCGGGTTGGCAAAGGGCTCGCCCTCGGTGCCGCGCAGCAGCAGCGCACAGTCGCCGCGGGCCATCAGGATATCGCGCATCAGATCGATAAATTCCGGGTGGGTCGCCGGGGCCACCAGGACGGCATCGCCACGGAATGGATTGATCAGCTTGACCAGACTGTGCGCGCTGTTGCGCACGCCCAGCCGGCTGCGCAAGGCGAGCTGGTTGTGGATGCCCGGACAGAGGGCGGTGAGCGGCAGGAAGGCCAAGCCTTTTTCCTCGACGGCGATCTGGGCCTGTGTCGTCGAGGCCACCGGCATGACGCCGAGTTCGCGGAAAATATGTGCCGTCGTTATTCGACCGTAGCCTTCGAGCAGGCCATGGACCACGACGGGGACCCCGAAGCGTTGCAGCAGCAGGGCGAGCAAGGGCGTCAGGTTGGCGTCCTTGCGGGCGCCGTTATAAGTCGGCAGGACGACCGGACGAACGCGCCCGTGCGGCATGTCGAGCTTGCTGATCCGCTCGTCGGTCGCATCGAGAAAGCCGAGCATTTCGTCGAGCGACTCCCCCTTGACGCGCAGGCCAAGAATGATCGCGCCCATTTCGAGATCCGGCACGCCGCCGTCGAGCATGGCCGCGTAAAGCTGCTGCGCATCGTCGCGCGGAAGATCGCGCGCGCCCTCGGCACCGCGTCCGATCTCCTTGATGAATTGTCCGTAGCCCACTGTCTCCTCCGGTCGCGGTCAAGCCGCAGCTGCTATTTTTTGGGGGTACTCGGCGACCATGCGCTTGATGTCCGGCACACAGGAACCGCAAAACGTTCCGCACTTCAGGCTTTTCTGGAGTTGCGGCAAGTCTGCCCCGCTCTCCAGCTCCTTGCGGATTTGCACATCGCTGACATCGGCGCATTTGCAGACGATGTTGCGTGTCACCATGCTCACCGGCGGCTTGGCCGAAGGCGCCAGGGCAAAACGGATCAGGCTGGCGTCGAGTTCGTCCTCGGCCATCGCCTGCTTCAGCCAGGCCTGGGCCAATGTCTCACCGGCCAGCCGGACGCCGAGCAGGCGGCCTTCCTGGGCAATGGCTTTCTTGGTCACCTTGCGCGAGGCATCGACGTAGACAATCGCACCGTCCTCACCATCCAGCCCGAACAGGCGGTCGAGTGCGGCCAGCTCGGCATCGCCTGCCGGCCCGGCACAGGCGCCGCGGAAGACGACGAGCGGACTGGTCCGACCATAGAGGCCGACATTGGCATAAGGAAAGTCGGCCAGCACGCTCCGGGCCCGTTGCAGCAGTTCCAGTGCCTCGGTCTGATCGGCACAGCGGCGGACCACGGCGAGCGGATAGGGCAAGGCCAGCCTGGCGATCTGCACCGCGGCATGCTTGAGCTCCGGCTGTTTG